>JBLMYG010000473.1:0-5411 GCA_050258155.1 Acidithiobacillales bacterium | reverse complement strand
GAGGGCGGAAAAAAATAAGGGGGCTGGCCCAGCCCCCGTTTCCCGGAAATACCTTGAATTGAATAGGTTGGGCTTACTTCTTGCCCTTCTTGGTCCCCTTCTTCGTGGCCTTCTTGGTGGCCTTCTTCTTGGTCGCCATCTGCTCTGTCACCTCCTCTTGGCAGACTGGATTGACAGAGCCGGAAACCGCGTGCTAGCTTGCCCGTCCCTCGAAGAACGGGGGCTCGTGGCTTCAGGATCTGCCGACTGCCGTGAACTGGTTCTGGTCGGCCGGTATCAAAGAGTCCGGGTCTCCCCGGCGCGGCGTCGTGACAACCACTCACGGCGCCGCTTTTTTTCGCTCGAGGAATTCTAAGAGGATTTTCTTTTCCGACGCAAGCATTTTCTTCTTGACGAGCGGGGTTTCCTCTCTCTCGCGCCCCGCGGCGGTCCGGGCTACCATCGCCCCGGCGATGAGAGAGGAGACGAGGGACGAGATGAGCGGACCGGCCATCGTTCTCGCGCACTCGCCCGACTCCGACGACGCCTTCATGTTCTACGGGCTGCGCGTGAATGCCGTCGATACGGAAGGTCTCACGTATCGCCACGAGCTCGCGGACATCGAGACCCTGAACCGGCGCGCGCTCGCCGGGGAGCTCGCCGTGACGGCCGTCTCGTTCCACGCCTACGCGCACCTGGCGGACCGGTACCTCCTCCTCCCGCACGGAGCGTCGTTCGGCGACGGCTACGGGCCGTGCGTCATCGCCCGCAAGGGCGCCGGAGCGCCGCGGAGGCTCGCGGAGCTCACGGGGCGGACCGTCGCGGTTCCCGGCACACTGACTTCAGCAGCGCTCGCCCTCCGCCTCTACGCGCCGGCGGCGACGACGCTCGTCGTTCCCTTCGACCGCGTCGCGGCCTCGGTCACGTCGGGCGACGTCGACGCGGGAGTCGTCATCCACGAGGGGCAGCTGACCTGGGAGGAAGAAGGGTTCCATCTCGTCGCGGACCTCGGTGCGGTCTGGACGGAGGAGACGGCCCTCCCGCTCCCCCTCGGCGGAAACGTCGTCCGGAGGGATCTCGGGGCCGAGACGATCGGGAAGATCTCGCGGGGGCTCGGCCGCTCGATCGCCTACTCCCTCGCTCACCGCGAGGAGGCACTCACGGACGCTCTCCGCTTTGCCCGGGGGCTTCCGCGGGAAAAGACCGACCGCTTCGTCCGGATGTACGTGAACGACTGGACACTCGCTTACGGCGATCGGGGGCGGGAGGCCGTGCGGCTCTTTCTCGTCCGCGGGCACGAGGCAGGGCTCCTCCCCACGCGCGTGACGCCGGAGTGGGTCACCGCGTCATGAGCTGCGGCGGGAGGCCGGCGCCCCTCCTCGGCCTCTACCTCTTCGTCGCGGGTCTCTGGACGGGCGCGCTCGCCTTCTTCGCCTGCGGCGCGGGGATCGTCCTCCGGGCGGCGCCGACCCTCTCCGTCGGCGGCGTCGTGAACCGGGCCCTCCTCGACGCGCTCGACGTCGGCTCGCTGGCGGTCTCGGGCCTCCTCCTGGCGCTCGCTGTCGTTCTGAACCGGCGCCGCCCCTGGAGCGGGACGTCGCGGGCGCTCTCGCTTCGCCTCATAGCGCTCGGCGCGGTGGCGGCCTTCGTCTCGCTCTACCTGATCACTCCGGAGCTGGTCGCGCTCCGCGAGAAGGCGGGGCCGCTTTTCGAGACGCTGTCGGCTGCCGACCCTCTCCGGCGCGCCTGGGGCCGGCTTCACGCCCTCTCTCTCCTCACGCTCCTCGTGCGGCTCGTTTCCGGGGTGGCTGTCTTCGCCCTCGGATTCCGGCAGGCCCGCGCTGCGCCGCCCGTCACGGGGGCGGAAGGGACGCCCTGAAGAAAGTCTCCCAGCGGCGCCCGTAAGCCGCCGCATGGAGCCCCGATGGCTCGTCGGGGTGGTGCTCGTGCCCGGCCCGCGGGACGATCCAGAGCTCCTTCTCGCCTCCGAGCGCCTCGAAGAGCGGCCGCGAGAAAGAGACGGGGACGAGCTCGTCCGCCTCGCCATGGACGACGACGGCCGGGCACGTGACGCGCCGCGCGACGAGAACCGGCTCGAGTCCGGAGAGGGGCAGGCCGCTCGTCCGGCCGGCGAGCGCGACCGCGAGGCGGGCGGGGAGCGCGAAGAGAAGACGGGGGAGGCCGGTCGCGCGGGCGACGTACTGTGCCGCCATGCCGGAGATGTCCCCGAAGGGCGACCGAAGCCAGAGAGCACGGACGGCCGGGTTCCCCTCGGCCATGCGGAGCGCGAGGAGGGCTCCCAGCGAGGCGCCGTCCAGGCCGAGCCGGCGCGGGTCGATCCGGAAGCGCCGCGCTGCTTCTGCGACGAGGAGCCGGAGGTCGCTCGCTTCGCGAAGCCCGTACGTGATCCGGTCGCCTCCGGAGGGAGCGTGGCCTCGCAGCTCCGGGAGGTGCACGTTGTACCCGAGGCGGAGGGCCCGGAGCGCGTCGCGCCGCCACTCGGCGGCGAACCCCCCCTTTCCGTGAAGAAAGAGAACCGTCGGCCTCCGGCCGGGTGTCCCCGGCAAGGCGATGTGCGCCACGAGGCGGACGGGCTCCTCGGGATCGCCGTCGTGCTCGAAGGTCGCCGCGAGACCGCCCGGCCCGGCGGCCTCGCGGAGCGCGGGGCCGAGCGCCGCCTCGAGCCTTCCGCGGTGAGCGCGGTTCTCCGGGGTGTCGGGCACGAGGCTCGCGGACGTCAGGAGGAGGTTCGCGAGCGGGTTCAGGACGATCCCGCAGCCGTCGGCCGGGCCCGGTCGGCGGCAGCGCGTCTGTACTCGGGATTGTCGGGATCGAGCTCGACGGCGCGCTTCCAGGCCGCCGCGGCGCCGGCCGCGTCGCCGGAGGCGGCGAGAGCCGCGCCGAGCGCTGCCTGCGCTGCCGCGTCCTCCCCTTGCGAGAGGGCGACGGCGCGGCGCGCGTGCGCCGTGGCCTCTGAATTTTCCTTGAGGGCCAGCGCAACCTTCGACGCCCGGACGTAAGCTTCCGGCTGGTTTCCCCATCTCTCCAGGCCCGCCTGAAGGGCCGCCTTCGCCTCCGCCCTCCTGCCGGCGGCCGCGAGGGCGTCCGCGAGGTCCATCTGGTGCTCCCCGCGGGCCGTGGACGCGGCATCGGCGGCCTCGGAGATGGCGACGGCCTTTCGAAGGGCCGCGATGGCGGCGTCCGAGCGCCCCGCCTTCCGCTCCGCGGCACCGAGGACGGCGTAGAGCTCCGCGGTGTAAGGCCCCGTTTCGCCGATCGCCTCGAGCGTCGTCTTCACGGTGGCACGGGCCGTGGCCGGCTCGCCCCGCCGGATCTGCTCCCGGGCGAGGGCGAGGGCGAGCGGTCCGCGGCGGACGTCGATTCCTGCGCGCGGCAGGAACGTCGCGACGAGATCGGCCGTCTCGGGCGAGAGGTGTCCCTGAAGATCCTCGAGCGCGGCCAGAAGCGTCAGAAGGTGGAGGGTCGCTTCGGGACTCCCGAGGTCGTCTTCCTCGCTGACGAGGCGGACAACGATCGGCCGAAGACGGGCCACGTCGTTGCGCCGAACCAGCTCCTGGGCGATTGACGCGGCCTCCCGCGGCACCCAGTTCTTCTTCAGGCCTGCGAGGGCCTCCAGGAGCGGCGTCTTCCCCGCGAGGATGTTCTTGCCCGTCGTCACGAAGGCGTCCGGAGGATAGACGGCGGTGAGGCGGTCGATCTCGTTTCCGGCGGCGTCGAGAAAGAGGACGGTCGGAAAGGACGAAACCATGTAGCGCTGCGACAGGCGGCGCCCCTCGCCTTTCTCGGCGTCCACCTTCACCGGAACGAAATTGGCCCGCACCCAGGCTCCGACCGAGGGGTCCGAGAAGGTCGTCCTGTCCATCAGCTTGCAGGGTCCGCACCAGACCGCATAGACGTCGACCAGAACGTGTTTCTTCTCGGCGTTCGCCCTCTTGAGCGCCTCGGCGAAGGGGCGCCCCTTGAGAAAGGGGACCGTCATCCGAGGTGCCGTCTCGGCGGCGCGGGAGAGCGAGGCGGCGGCGAGGAGGGCGAGCGCGCCGGCGCGGAGGGCCGGGAAGGCGGCGTTCCGGGACGGCTTCATCACGCCGCCATGAGACCACGCCGTCGGGGCCGTGTCCACGCGCGTCAGAACGCAGGGCGGAGGGGGTCGATCTCGGTCGGGGGCGGGTCCCCGTCGTAAAGGACCATCTCGAGGAAGAGGCCCGACGGCGGAGCGGTCCAGCGGGCCGGATCGGCCGAGCGGACGGAGAGAAGCTGAGCCACGCGCTCCGGGGCGAGGCGGCCCGTCCCGACCTCGACGAGCGTTCCGACGAGGCGCCGAACCATCCGCCAGAGGAAGTGCGACGCCGCGATCCGGAAGAGGATCAGGTCGGCCGCGGCGGCGGGCGCCTCGACCCGGGCCCATGCGACCTCGACGAGTGTCGTGTCATGGCCTTGAGCGTTCTCGCAGAAGCTCCCGAAGTCGTGGCGGCCCGGGAGGAGGGCGGCGGCCGCGCGCATCGGCTCGGCGTCGAGCCGGTCCCTGACCCACCAGACGAACGGCTTGCCAAAGGCGGTGCGCCGCCGCGAGATCCGGTACCGGTAGACCCGGAGGCGCGCGTCGTGCCGCGCGTGGAATCGGGAGGACGCGGGGTCGAGCGCCAGAACGTGGATGTCCGCGGGGAGCCGGTCGTTGATCTCGAGCCGAATGCGCGGAATCTCCGTGGCGCGGAAAGGGCGCGGGAGCCAGAGCGACGCGACCTGCCCGAAGGCGTGGACGCCGGCGTCGGTCCGCCCGGCGCCGTGGATGCGGACTCCCGCGCCCAGCACCTCGCGAACGGCGCTTGCCACGGCGCCTCCCACCGTTCGCGCGTTCACCTGCGCCTGCCAGCCCCGGTAACGGGTGCCGTCGAACTCCAGCGTGGCCCGGAGGACCTGCGTCTCCCTCACTCCGCTATTCTCGCCCGAGGCATGGGAGCCGAGATGTTCCCGGAGGCGCCGTTCACCCTCGTGCGGAGCGCGGAAGCGGAGGTGGGCGCGCGGGAGACGCTGGCGGCGCTCGTCTCCGCCGCAGGGGACGCCGCAGGGGAGGCGTTCGCGGGCGCGGCCCTCGGCGGCGCGCTGGGTGCCGGAGAGGGGGCGGCGGCGAGGGGCCCCGGCGGCGGCCTCGTCCCCGTCGGCCTGTTCGAGGTCCTCGTCGTCCTCGACGTGCCGCTCCGCTCCGCGGCGTCGGTCGGGCGGCGCGTCCGGCGGGCGGTGGGGGCAGCGGCCCGGGCACGCCGCGCGTCCGCCATGGCAGAGACCGTGGCGCGGTGCGAGATCGCTCTTCTCCCGCCGACGATCCGGGTGCTCGAGCTCCTCGGCTCGGGGCGCGTCGTGGCGGGGCCGGCCGGGCTCCTCGCGGGCGCGCCCGATCCTTCGCGCACCGCTCC
>JBLMYG010000472.1:0-6364 GCA_050258155.1 Acidithiobacillales bacterium | reverse complement strand
CCGTCCTGCGCGTCGCCGACTACCTCGCCCTGACCAAGCCGCGCATCACCCTCTTCGTCGTTCTGACCGCCTTCGTCGGCTTCGCAGCGGGTACGACCGGCCGCCTGTCGGGAATCGACCTCGTCCTGCTCGCGCACACGCTGGCAGGAACGGCCCTCGTCGCCTCGGGGACGAGCGCCTTCAACCAGCTTTCCGAGACCGACCTCGACGGCAAGATGCGCCGGACGGCCGGACGGCCTCTCCCCGCGGGACGGATCTCTCCCGCCGGGGCTTTCCTCTTCGCGACCGTCCTCTCGGCGGCCGGCGTCGCCGAGCTCGCGATCCGGGTGAACGGGATCACGGCGCTCCTCGCCGCGGTCACGCTCGTCAGCTACGTCTGCCTGTACACGCCGATGAAGACGCTCTCCCCCCTCTCGACGCTCGTCGGGGCCGTTCCCGGGGCCCTCCCGCCGCTCGGAGGCTTCACCGCCGCCCACGGCGCGATCGGGCCGAAGGGCCTGGTCCTCTTCGCCCTCCTCTTCCTCTGGCAGCTGCCGCATTTCTTCGCCATCGGGTGGCGGCACCGCGCCGACTACGGCGCCGCCGGCGTCCGGATCCTCCCCACGATCGACCCGACGGGCCGGCGGACGTCGCGCCACGCTCTTTTCTGGTGCCTTGCCCTCGTACCCGTGAGCCTCCTCCCTTCGGCCCTGGGAATGGCGGGAAGCGTCTACGGCTTCGGGGCGCTCGCCCTGACCCTCCTCTTCGTGGCCGCCTCGTTCCGCTTCGCCCGCGAGACGACGGACGACCGGGCGCTCGGGCTCTTCCTTGCGTCGCTCGGCTGGCTCCCCGCCGTCCTGCTCCTTCTCGTCCTCGACCGCGTCGCCGGGTGACGGAATTCCCCGACGGGAGGAAACTCCGGGCATGACCGCGACCACCCTGGCCCCCCGAAGGGCGTTTCCCCTCCTTCCGTTCGCCCTCGCCTTCCTCGGCCTCGCCGTCTCGGTGGCCCTCCTCGCCCACGCCTGGAACCTCCGCAGGATCGCGGGCGACTACGGGCGGGAGGAGCTGCCTCGCTACGCGGCCGTCCCGGACTTCACGGGTGTCAGCCAGACCGGCTCCGTCGTAACGAAGGCCGCGCTCTCCGGGAAGGTCTTCATCGCCGACTTCATCTTCACGACCTGCCAGGGAATCTGCCCCGGGATGACCTCGAAGATGAAGTCGCTCGCGGATCAGCTCCGGGACGAACCGGGCGTCCGCTTCGTCTCCTTCACGGTCGACCCGGACCACGACACGTCGGAGGTCCTTGCCCGCTACGGGGTGGAGCACGGCGCCGACTCCTCCCGCTGGCTCTTCGTCCGGACGGACAAGGAGCGGATACGGACCCTCTGCCGGGAGGGCTTCAAGCTCGCCGTCGAGGATGCGGGCCCCGGGGCGTCGGAGCCGATTCTTCACTCCACCCGATTCGTCCTCGTCGACGCCGAAGGGACGATCCGCGGCTACTACGACAGCAGCCAGCCGGGGGCGCTCCCGGCGCTCGCCGCCGACGCGCGGCGACTCGCGGCCGAGACCGGCCGCGGCCGATGACCTTCCGTGACCTCCCGACGCTGAATGCGCTGCTGAACTCCGCGAGCGCCGCGCTCCTCGTCACGGGCTGGCTCCTGATCCGGGCGGGACGCCGGGAGGCGCACCGAAAGTTCATGACGTCCGCGCTCGCCTGCTCGGCCCTCTTCCTCGTCTCGTACCTCGTCTACCATTCGCGCGTCGGGAGCGTCCGCTTCGCGGGGACAGGGACGGCGCGGATGGTCTACCTGGCCATCCTCCTCTCCCACACCGTTCTCGCCGCCGCGGTCGCACCGCTCGCCGTCACGGTCTTCGTCCTCGCCCGCCGTGCCCGCTTCGACCGCCACCGGCGCCTGGCCCGGTGGACGCTCCCCGTCTGGCTCTACGTCTCCGTGACGGGGGTCATCGTTTACCTGATGCTGTACAGAACGACCTGGGATTGAGGTCTCGCTCGACCCGCACACCGGTTGACTTGTACCGGCCCCGGGCGATATGAAGACGAGCCGTGCCCAAGACCATCCTCGCGTCGGTCGGGCTCCACGGCAAGAACCTGGATCTGGACGTCCGCACCATCCAGGATCTCCTCAACAAGGTGCCGGTCGACCAGGGAGGGCCGAAGGTCCCGCTGGAGATCGACGGGATCTGCGGCCCGCTGACCCGGGGCGCGATTCAGAACTTCCAGCTCCGGCAGTTCGGGTGGTCGGGCGCCGATGGCCGCGTCGACCCCGACCACCAGACCCTCGCCAAGCTCAACGAGTTCGACCCCGATCCTCCGCTCCCGCCGCCGACTCCGGTTCCCCCGAAGCCCGAGCCCCTCAGCTCCGACTTCGTCATCATCACGACCCACACCGAAGACGTCTTCCCGGAGCCGATCACCTCGAGGGACTTCACGTATCAGATCATCGACCTCACGAACAACCGGTCGCGCATCTACCAGCTCCAGTTCGGGGTTGGCGGGCCACCGAACGCCGGACCTTTCCAGGGCTGGTTCTCAAGGTTCGCTCCGCGGAAACCGACGACGGTCAGCGGATTCGTAGGGATCGGCGCTTACATGACCGCGGAACACGCCAACCCCGGCTTTCACTCGGGGACTAACATTCGCAGCGCGCTCAACCTCTTCCCGCCTGAGGGCGGAAGCGGCATCTCCATCCCGATGAGGACGCACCTGTTCAAGAAGTCGACCAACCCCGATTCCGGGGGGATGACGACTGCCATCACAGGGAATTTCGCCCTCATTCGTTGACACTTTCCGAAGGCTGAAGGGGACGGGTGTCTCGTCGACACCTCGAGCCGTCTCAGGGAGGCAGAGCGCCCCACCGGCGGACGAGCTCCTGGATCTGCGCGAGGGTCACCGGCTTGGTGACGAAGTCGCTCATCCCTTCCGCCTCGCACCTCCGGCGGACGTCTTCCGAAGCCAGCGCCGTCAGGGCGACGACCGGGAGCGCCCCGCCCCCAGGGAGCGCCCGCAGTCGCCGCAGCACCTGGTAGCCGTCCATCTCCGGCATCTGGAGGTCGAGAAGGACGAAGGAGAAGGTGTCGCGGGAGGCCGCCTCGACGGCCTCCGCACCCGACCGGGCAATGACGACCTCGGCGCCGCGGGAACCGAGCATGTGGGCGAGAAGATCCCGGTTGTCCTCGTTGTCTTCCACGAGGAGGACGCGGGGCCTCGACGGCGTCCGCCGGGAGTGGACGGCCTCGACGCGCTTCAGGAACTCCCGTGTCGTCTCCGCGAGGTCCACCTGTGCCTGGGCGCGCTGGACGGGCCCCGACATCTCGTCGCGCGCGCGCCGGACCGCCTCCGCCACTTCCTCGACCGAGACACGAAGCTCGTTCGTCGTCGCCTCGATCGCCTCGGCGGCGGCCTGACGCGCCTCGACGAGAGCGCTCCGCGCCGCCTCGAGGTCGGCGAGGAGCCGGAGCCGCGAGGTCCCGTCCAGAAGGACGACGTCGGCCCCTCCGCCGGCCCTGGCGGAGGCGACGACGTGGACCGGGCGTGGCGGGCCGTCCACCGGGAGAAGCGTCTCGTCGAACTCCTCTGCGGCGGAGATCAGGTCGCTCTCATTCCGGCTGCGGGCGAGAGCGTCGAGAGCCTCGCGAAGCGGCTGCGGAAAGATGTCGGCGCGCGCGACCTCCATCCCGACGAGAAGCTCCATCCGACGGCCCGCCCAGTCGGAGAGGCGCTCGCTCGCCGCCTCGATCCGCCCCTCGCCATCCAGGCCCACGAGCGCCGCTGGAGCCGCGTCGAGGAGCCGTGACTCCCGCTCGACGGCGCCGCCACCCCGCAGCTCTGCGAGGACGACCGCAACCTCGACGGTCTTCCCGTACCGGACGAGCGGCAGAAGGGTCCGGATGGCCTCGACCCGTCGTCCCCATTCATCGGCCACGAAGATCCGCCTCGCCGGCCGGGAGCGCCCGCCGAAGAAGACTCCTTCGATCTCCTGCAGGAACGCCCGCTCCTCCTCCTTCGTGACGAGAACGGAAGCGGCCGGGGCGCCCTCCAGCTCGCGCGGCGCCCGGCCGAAGAGACGGGCCGCGCCGGCATTCGCGTACGTGATCCTCCCGCTTCTTTCCACGGCGCAGATTGCGAGGGCCTCCGCCCCGTCGAGCGCCGGGCCGAGGGCGGAGCGCGCCGGCGGCGCCGCCGCGGACGGGGCGTGTCCTCCGGCAGGGGAACCGGATACCTTCCCCCCGGCCGCGAGCGCGAGGAGTGCGGCGGCCGCAGCAAGGGCGGCCGAGGTGGGCGAGGCGATGCCGGCAGGAACGAGCCCCGCCAGACCGGCCGCGGAAAGGATCAGCGCCAGGCCCGCCAGGACGAGGGACGTCCGGATCAAAATGCGACCGGCGGGCATGCCGACATCTTAAACAGCCGGCGACCACGCCGAGAGGGGAGCTGTGGCCGGAGCGGAGGGGTCGAAGCGGAGGGAGCGCGAGGCGGCGACGTGGGGTTCGCTCCTCGCCGAGGGGCGCCGGCGTCTCCCCGAGCCGCAGTTCGCGCTCTTCGAGGGGGAAGAGCTCCTGGCGCGGGCCACGGGGCGGCCACGGAGCTGGTTCCAGGCACGGAGGGGCGAGAGGGCCCCGGCGGCGGAGGCGGCCGCCTACCGCGCCCTCGTTTCACGCCGCGCCGCGGGAGAGCCGCTGCAGTATCTCCTCGGGGAGTGGGAGTTCCTGGGCCGCACCTTCCGCGTCGACCCGCGCGCCCTGATCCCGCGCGGCGAGACGGAAGGAATCGTGGAGGTGGCTCGGAGCGCGGCGCCGGGCGCCCGGCGGCTCCTGGATCTCGGGACCGGGAGCGGGATTCTGGCCGTAACGCTCGCCCTCGAGAGGACCAATGCGACGGTCTTCGCTGTCGACCGCTCTTACGGCGCGCTGGCGCTCGCGCGGCACAACGCCTCCCGGCACCGTGTCGCCGGCCGGATCTGCCTCGTCGCTTCCGACTGGCTCTCGGGGCTCCGCCCGGCGGCGCCCTTCGAGCTCGTCGTGTCCAACCCCCCCTACGTCCCCCTCCGCGAGGCGCCGCAGCTGTCCCGGACCGTCTCGGACCACGAGCCGGCAATCGCGCTCTTTGGCGGCGAAGACGGCCTCGAGCCGCTCCGGACTCTTCTCCGGGAGCTTCCCCTCTTCCTCTCCCGCGGCGCTCCCTTCATCTTCGAGTTCGGGTACGGGCAGGCGCGGACGGTGAGTGAGCTCGTGGAGGCCTCGGGGGCGTTTTCCCTCGTTGACGTCCGGCTCGACTCCGCAGGGATCCCACGGACGGCGACGGCCGTGAGAACGTGAGGGCGAGCCGCTAGACTGCGGCCCTTGGACGCCTTCCTCATCCGCGGCGCGTCACGACTCAGCGGAACCGTCCGCGCGAGCGGGGCCAAGAACGCCGTCCTTCCGGCCGCGGCCGCATCCCTCCTGACGGACGGGCCCGTGGCCCTCGAGAACGTCCCGGACGTGGTGGACGTGAAGACGATGGGCGTCCTCCTCGCCGGGATGGGCGTGGCCGTGGCGAGGGAAGGGAGCCGCCTCGCCCTCCGGGCGGACGAGGTTTCCTCGACGGAGGCTCCGTATGACCTGGTCCGGACGATGAGGGCCTCGATCCTCGTCCTGGGCCCCCTCCTCTCGCGCTTCGGGGAAGCGCGCGTTTCGCTCCCCGGCGGCTGCGCGATCGGCCCGAGGCCGGTCGATCTTCACCTCGCTGCCCTGGAAGCGATGGGAGCGCGGATCGCCGTCGAGAACGGCTACATTCACGCCCACGTCTCGCGGGTCTCCGCCGCGGCCGGCCGGCTCTCCGGCGCCGAGATCTCCTTTCGCCAGCCGACGGTCACGGGAACCGAGAACGTTCTCTTCGCCGCCGCGCTCGCGCGCGGCCGGACGGTCCTTCGGAACGCCGCCCTCGAGCCGGAGGTCGTCGACGTCGCGCGGCTCCTCTCCCGGATGGGGGCGCAGATCGAGGGGGCTGGAACGGAGACGATCCGGGTCGAGGGAGTGGAGCGGCTGCACGGGACGGAGGAGACACCCCACAGCGTCATCCCTGACCGGATCGAGACAGGGACCTACCTCGCGGCCGGCGCGATGACGGGGGGCGATGTCACCGTCGCAGATGCCCGGCCGGGGGACCTGACGGCGTTTCTCGATGCCCTCCGCCGCGCGGGCGTCGACGTGGAAGCCGGCCCCACCTGGATCCGCGCCGCCCGGCCCGGCCGCCTCCGTGCCGTCGACATCCGGACGGCGCCGTATCCGGGCTTCCCGACGGATCTGCAGGCCCAGTTCCTCGCCCTGATGACGCAGGCCGAAGGAACCTCGCGCGTGGTCGAGACGGTCTTCGAGAACCGGTTCC
>JBLMYG010000471.1:0-3194 GCA_050258155.1 Acidithiobacillales bacterium | reverse complement strand
GGGAGGGCCACGCGGTAGTCGTCGGTCGTGACGGGCCCGCCGGGGAGTTTCCTCAGAACCTGGTCGATGATCCGGAGCGACTGGCGCATCTCCTCCATCCGGACGAGGTAGCGCGCGTAGTTGTCGCAGTCGCTGGAGACAGGGACGTCGAAATCGACCTCGCCGTAGAAGTCGTACGGCACGTCCTTCCTCACGTCGTAGGCGATCCCCGAAGCCCGGCCGCAAGGTCCCGTGAAGCCGTAGGCGATCGCCATTTCCCGCGAGGCGACGCCCGTCCCTCGCAGCCGGTCCTGGGCGATCCGGTTCTTCGTGATCAGGCGGTCCACGTCGGCGATGTTCTGCTCGATCTTCGGGAAGAGCGACCGCGACCATTCGACGAAGTTCGCCGGGACGTCCGCCGAGAGGCCGCCGATCCGGGCGTACGACGACGTCAGCCGGGCGCCGCAGCACGCCTCGAGGAGGCCATAGATCTCCTCGCGCGACTGGTACGCGTACCAGAACGGCGTGAGGCCCCCGAGATCCACGAGGTTCGCCCCGATGCAGACCTGGTGGTCCATGATCCGGTTGAACTCGGAGAGGATCGTCCGGATGGCCTGGGCACGCGGCGGCGCCTCGATCCCGACGAGCTGCTCCACGGCCCGGGCGTAGCCGAAGCCGTTGATCATCGGCGAGCAGTAGTTGAGCCGATCCGTGAAGGGGACGACCTGGACCCACGTGTGGGTCTCGGCCATCTTCTCGAAGCAGCGGTGGAGGTAGCCGCACTCCGACTCGGCTGCGATGATCTTTTCCCCGTCCAGCTTCACGACGACGCGGAGCGTCCCGTGCGTCGCGTTGTGGGACGGCCCGAGGTTCATCGTCATCGTCTCGAAGAGGTCCTCCGGGACGTCGGCCTTCGCGGCGAGCTGCGTCGGGAGAAGGTCCTCCTCGGTGCAGAGCCACCGCTGCGCCGCCTCGTAGTCCTTTCGCAGGGCGTGGCCGACGAAGCCGTTGTGGGTCAGGAGGCGCTGCAGGTTCGGATGGCCCGGGAAGCGGATCCCCATCAGGTCCCAGGCCTCGCGCTCGAACCAGTTGGCCGCCGGCCAGACGTCGGTGACGCTCGCGAGGGTTGCGTCCTTCTCGGGCGCGGTCAGACGGACCCGGAGGTGGGCGTTGCGGGGCGTGGAGTAGAGGATGACGTGGGCCTGGAACCGGTTGCCGTCCTTCGGTGCCATCGCGGCCGGGAGGCGCGACGTGTCCACCGACGCGAGATCGAGGAAGAGGTCGTACTTGGTCGACGGGTCGTCCCTCAGGAAGAGCGCCACGTCGTGCCAGACCGCCCGGTCGACGGCGATGGTCGGAAGGTCCGCCGCGGGGCGCGGCTCGACGGCGGCCTTGCCGCCGAAGCGCTTCTCGAGGACCGGAGCGAAGGGAAGCGTCGCCGGCGCGGCCACGGCGCTCACGCTTTCTCCTTCCCGGCCCGGGCGTCGGCTTCGGCCGTGACTGCCATCTCCGGGAAATCGTGCGTCCCTGGCACGTGCGCCATCGGCGACTGCGAATAGGCCGGTATGGCGTCCTCCGGGTCCTTCCCCACGCGGATCGGAACGAGCGTCTTCGCCTCGCGGTGGCGCGCCAGCTCCCCCGACCGGATCTTCTGCTGGAGAAG
The DNA here is from genome assembly GCA_050258155.1 of Acidithiobacillales bacterium. Classification (GTDB taxonomy): domain Bacteria; phylum Acidobacteriota; class Thermoanaerobaculia; order UBA5066; family UBA5066; genus DAOMFB01. The sequence goes on along the minus strand of JBLMYG010000471.1, from coordinate 1,552 downwards.
AATCAGCCCGTGGAAGAGGTTCTCGGGCGTCGGCGGGCAGCCGGCCACGTAGACGTCGACCGGAACGATCTCGTCGATTCCCTGGACGACGTGGTAGGCGCGGTAGAAGCCCCCGGTGCAGGCACAGACGCCCATGGAGATGACCCACTTCGGTTCCGGCATCTGGTCGTAGATCTTCTTCAGGATCGGCGCCTGCTTGTCGGTGACCGTGCCGGACACGATCATCAGGTCGGCCTGCCGGGGCGAGAAGCGGACCACCTCGGAACCGAAGCGCGAAATGTCGTAGTGCGAGGAGACCGAGGACATGAACTCGATGGCGCAGCAGGCCGTCCCGAACGGCATCGGCCAAAGGGAGTTTCTCTGCGCCCACTGGACGAGAAAGTCGAGCTTCGACGTCAGGACGTCGAGGCCGAAGCTCGAGGGCTGACCCGGCCCGAGCGGCGGCGTCACCTTTCCGGCGATCGGGAGCGCGGACGCACCCGCCGCCGGGAGATCAAGCGGTTTCTGGGCCATTTCGGCTCCTCGGACGGGGCCCGTTTCGAGCCCCGCCCGGATTCTACATAGAGGTACGCCGAAGGCCCGCGGGGCGGATCGGATTCGACGGGCGCTCTACGGGCAGCTCCCCCTCACGGGGCGAAGCTCCGCGGACCAGCTGGAGATAGAGTCGCTCCCCGGAGCCACGCCGCCCGCGAACGGCGGGACCGGGAGGTCCACAAAGCTGTCCGGGGTGCCGGGAATCGGCGCGACGGGTGGAACGGTGATCTCGCAGTGGAAGGTGATCGAAGTCCCTCCCATGTGCACCCAGTCGGACGAGAAGAAGACCCGGTCGGAGGCTTCCTGGTAGCTGGCCGTGAAGCCGTTGACCCGGATCGGATCCGGATTCGTCTGCGTGGCCGTGCAGCCGTTTACGATCGGCCCGCAGGTATTGATTCCGTTGCTCGAGGAGGCCCCGATCGTCCGGACATTCGTCGCAAAGCCGTGCGCGTCGAGCGAGAAGTCCACCTCGACCTGCGAGCCGGAGCTGAATTCCCATCCGTAGTAACAGGTCGGGTGGTCGTTCTCGGTAATCGTGAACTTCCAGTCCTTCCAGAGGACCCGGATCCTCTTCGTCATGTATCCGACCGGCCCGCCGGTGCCGGCGTCTGCGACCTCCACCTGGATGTGAATGCGGGACGGCGGAGGACACGTCGGCGCCGCATATGTCGCCTCGTTTCCGAACCCGAACGGCGTGACTGTTCCAACGCCTGGTGCCGACTCGACGATGCTCCATGTGTAGTTGAAGTTCCGCAGCTCCGCCTCCGGTGCGAGCCGGAGGTAGCCCCCGCTCTCGGGGACCCTAAGCACCTGATCGACCGTGTAGTTCCTCGAATCGCCCTGGAGAACGAGTCCCGGCCCGACGATGCCCAGCGCGATGTACGGGTCGTAGTACTCATCGCCGAGGGCGAGCGTCGTCCGGCCGGTGGGTGCCCGGGCCGCGACGAGCTGCAGGGCCGGCACGTCCATCGTGACGGTCCGGGCGAACGTGTCGACGGACTGGCTGCTCACCGTGTAG
>JBLMYG010000470.1:0-9223 GCA_050258155.1 Acidithiobacillales bacterium | reverse complement strand
GACCTCCGCTTCGAGAGACAGACCCCCGGCCTCGGCGAGCTCCAGAAGACGCTCGACGCCATCCGGACGACGCTCGAGAAGGTCGTCAAGGAGAAGCGCATCGAGGAGCCGGACGCCGCGGAGTTGCCCGCCGCGGGGGGGGAGGAGGGTGCCGCCGCCGGCGTCCCCGGTGCCGCGGGCGGAGCCATCCGCGCCCGGGACCAGGCGCTGGCGCAGCTCGCGCAGGTCGCGGACTATTTCCGCCGGACCGAGCCGCACAGCCCGGTCTCGTACCTCGTCCAGAGGGCCATCTCGTGGGGCCAGATGCCGCTCGACGCCTGGCTCCACGACGTCATCAAGGATGCCAACACCCTCTCGCACCTGCGGGAGACTCTCGGACTCAAAGACGACGCCGGCAGCGCCGGCACATAAGGGGGAGGTCCCATGCCCAAGAAGGAAAGTATCCAGCAGAAACTGAAGCGAATCCGTCCTCCCCGCGTCCAGATCACCTACGACGTGGAGATCGGCGGGGCAATCGAGATGAAGGAGCTGCCGTTCGTCGTCGGCGTCCTCGGCGATTTCTCGGGGCAGCCGGTGCAGCCTCTCCCGCGGATCAAGGACCGGAAGCTGATCGAGATCGACCGGGACAACTTCGACCAGGTCCTCGCGGCGCAGGCGCCGCGCCTCGCCCTCCGCGTGGACAACAAGCTGACCGACGACGGCAGCAAGATGAACGTCGAGATGAAGTTCAACAATATGCTCGACTTCGAGCCCGATCAGGTCGTCCAGCAGGTCGAGCCCCTCCGGAAGCTCGTGGAGGCGCGCCAGAAGCTCCGCGACATCCTCTCCAAGACGGACGGGAACGACAAGCTGGAGACGATGCTGACCGACCTCCTGAAGGATCCGAACGCCCAGAAGCAGCTCGGAAAGCAGCTCGGCCTGACGCAGGACGACGCCGACGAGGGAGGAAAGAAGGAGCCCCATGAGTAAGAACCCCGAGAAACAGGCCGAAGCCGTCTTCCAGAAGCAGGAAGAGAACCTGCTCGGGAAGATCCTCGAGGAGGGGCGGCTCGCTCTGAGAGAGGACCAGGTCGACCGGGCCAAGGACATGCTGGCCGAGCTCGTCCAGGAGGCCCTCCAGGGGCAGGTCGTCCTCTCGAAGGACCTCGAGGCGACCATCAACGCGCGGATCGCCGCCATCGACAAGCTCCTCTCCGCGCAGCTCAATGAAATCATGCACCACCCGGACTTCCAGAAGCTCGAGGGCTCCTGGCGTGGCCTGAGGCACCTCGTCTTCGAGAGCGAGACCGGTCCCATGCTGAAGATCCGGGTCCTGAACGTGTCGAAGAAGGACCTTCTCAAGGATCTCGAGCGGGCGGCCGAGTTCGACCAGTCCGCCCTCTTCAAGAAGGTCTATGAAGAGGAATACGGCACCTTCGGCGGCGCGCCGTTCGGGGCCCTGATCGGCGACTACGAGTTCGGGAACCACCCGCAGGACATGTCGCTCCTCGAGAAGATCTCCGGCGTGGCGGCCGCCGCCAACGCGCCGTTCGTCGCGGCGGCGTCGCCCGAGATGTTCGGCTGGGAGACGTACACCGAGCTGACCGAGGTGCGCGACCTGGCCAAGATCTTCGACCGGACGGAGTACGCCAAGTGGCGATCGTTCCGCGACTCGGAGGATTCCCGGTACGTCGGCTTGACGCTCCCCCACACCCTCATGCGCCTCCCCTACGGAAAGAACACCGTCCCGACGGAGACCTTCAACTTCGAGGAGGACGTCGATGGAAAGGAGCACAAGAAGTACCTCTGGGGGAACGCCGCCTACTCCTTCGGGACGCGGCTGACGGAGGCCTTCGCGCTCTACCAGTGGACCGTCGCCATCCGGGGTGTCGAGGGAGGAGGACTCGTCCAGGGGCTCCCGGCTCACACGTTCATGACGGACGAAGGCGACGTCGCCCTGAAATGCCCGACCGAGATCGCCATCACGGACCGCCGCGAGAAGGAGTTCTCGGATCTCGGCTTCCTCCCGCTCGTCCACTGCAAGAACACGGACTACGCCGCGTTCTTCGGCGGACAGTCCGCCCAGAAAGCGAAGAAATACGACACGGACTTCGCCAACGCCAACGCCCGTCTCTCTACGCAGCTCCCTTACATCTTCGCCGTCTCGAGGTTCGCCCACTATCTGAAGGCGATCATGCGCGACAAGATCGGCAGCTTCGCCTCCCGCGCGGACATCGAGTTCTTCCTGAACCGGTGGATCTCCAACTACGTCACGCCGGACGACACCGCCTCGCCCTCGGTGAAGGCACAGTTCCCCCTGCGCGAGGCGCGCATCGAGGTGGCCGAGGTGCCGGGGAAGCCCGGCGTCTACAAGGCGATTGCCTTCCTGAGACCGCATTTCCAGCTCGACGAGCTTTCGGTCTCCCTCCGGCTGGTGGCGGAGCTGCCGGCTCCGACGAGGAAGTAGAGGCGGGAGCGCCGCCGACCCGGGAGGAGCCGCCCGGCCGATCCGGCTCCTCCCGGCCTCCGGCGTCCGCGCCGCCGACGGGTCATGGCTCGGTTCGACGAAGAGGTCCGGATCCAGCTCTCCGTCCTGGATCGGCTCATCGATTTCGAGCCCGAGCTGACCTCCGAGCCGCCCCTGTCACGGTCGAAGAGCCTCCGTCAGCTCAAGCAGGCCGTGAAGCGTGACCTCGAGTGGCTTCTCAACACGCGGCGCACGTTCTCGGTCCCCGAGGAGCTGCCCGATCTGGCGGGCTCGCTTCTCGCCTACGGCCTCCCCGACTTCTCGACGATGAGCGTCCGGAACACCCAGGACCAGAACAACCTCGTCCACGCGCTGGAGACGACGCTGGCGCGGTTCGAGCCCCGGCTGGAGGACGTGGCCGTCAGCCTCGCCTCCGCCTCCCCGCTCGAGCGGGCCCTTCACTTCCGGATCGAAGCCCGCCTCAAAGTGGACCCCGTCCCCGAGCCGGTCACCTTCGACACGACGCTCCTGCTCGGAAGCGGCAACTTCGCCGTGAAAGGCGAGTGATGCGAAGCGAGCTCCTCGACTACTACGAGCGCGAGCTCGGCTTTCTCCGGCAGATGGGGGCGGAGTTCGCCCAGAAGTACCCGAAGATCGCGGCCCGCCTCCAGCTCGAGCCGGACAAGTGCGAGGACCCCCATGTCGAGCGCCTCCTCGAGGCCTTCGCCTTCCTCGCGGCCCGGGTGCGGCTGAAGATCGAGGACGAGTTCCCCGAGATCACCGAATCGCTCCTCGGGATCCTCTATCCGGGGTTCCTCGCCCCGATCCCCTCCCTTTCGGTCGTCCAGTTCGTCCTCGACGCCGAGCAGGTCAGCCTCCAGACGGGCCAGACGATTCCGCAGGGATCCACGCTCTCGTCCTCACCCGTGGACGGGCTCCCCTGCCGGTTCCGGACGACGTACCCGGTCACGATCTGGCCGATCGAGGCGAAGGCGGTCCGCTTCGAGCAGCCGCCCCCGGTGACGATCGACGGCCGCGACGCGAGGACGCAGCTCCACCTCGAGCTCAGGGCCACGGGCGACGTGGCCCTCTCGGAGCTGAAGCGGAAGGTCTCCGAATCGGAGGAGCGGCCTCTCGAGAGCCTCCGCTTCTACCTGCAGGGCGAGCCGAAGGTCGTCTACTCGCTTTACGAGCTCCTCTACAACGACGCGCTGGCCGTCGAGTTTCGGCCCTCCGCCGACGCCCCGGATTCGGCGGTGATCCGGCTCGGGCCGCGGGCCCTCCGCCCCGTCGGATTCTCCGACGACGAGACCCTCCTGCCCCCCTCCGACCGGGCCTTCCGGGGCTACCGCTTCCTCCAGGAGTACTTCGCGTTCCCGGAGAAGTTCCTCTTCCTCGACCTGACCGGCCTCGAACGGCTTGGCGGGCGAGGATTCAAGGAGTTGCTCGACGTCCGGATCCTCTGCTCTCGCCCCTTCGCGGCCGAGAAGAGCGTGACGGCCCAGACGTTCCGGCTCCATGCGACCCCGGTCGTGAACCTCTTCCCGCAGCTCGCCGAGCCGGTCCGCGTCACGCAGCTCAAGCACGAGTACCGCGTCATCCCGAACCTGAGGCGCCCCGGTGCCTTCGAGGTCTGGTCGGTGGATCAGGTCAGCAGCACCGCGCCCGACCTCGAGACGACGAAGACATACAGGCCTTTCTTCGCCTTCCGCCATGACGCCGAGCGCGCCAAAGAGGAGACCTTCTGGCACATGAGCCGCCGCCCCTCCGAGCGGAAAGATGACGAGGGGACCGAGATCTACCTCTCCCTCGTCGACATGGCCTTCGATCCGTCCGTTCCGGAGACGGAAACGCTCAACGTCCACGTGACCTGCTCGAACCGCGACCTTCCCGCCCGGCTCCCGTTCGGGGCACCGGAGGGGGACTTCCAGCTGGAAGGCCCGGGCGTCTTCACGGCGATCCGCGCCCTCGTCAAGCCGACGTCGAGCCTCAGGCCGCCGCTCCGGCGTGGCGCCCACTGGCGGCTCACCTCGCACCTCGCCCTGAACGTCCTTTCGCTCGTCGAGCGGGAGGGAGCGAAGGGACCCGAGGCCCTCCGGGAGATCCTGAGGCTCTACGACTTCGCGGATTCGTCCGCCACCCGCCAGCAGATCGCCGGCCTCTCGAAGCTCTCCTCGCGGCGTGTCGTGCGCCCTCTTAGGGACACGCACCCCGGCTTCGTCCGCGGCCTCGAGGTGACGATCGAGCTCGACGAGCAGAACTTCGTCGGCTCGGGGGCATTCCTCTTCGCCTCCGTCCTCGAGCGCTTCCTCTCGCTCTACGCGTCGGTCAACTCCTTCAGCCAGCTCGTCGCCACGACGAGGCAGCGCGAGGGGATTCTCCGGCGATGGCCCCCCCGATCGGGGGACCAGATCATCCTGTGAGCGATCGGCTCCGGAATCGACCCCAGCACTTCGGCTTCTTCCAGGCCGTCCGGCTCCTCGGCCGCCTCGCTCCGGACCGAATCCCCGTCGGGGAAGACGGCCCTCCCGGACGCGAGACCGTCCGGTTCCGGACGCGCGCGACGCTGGAGTTCCCGCCGAGCGAGATCCACGACCTCCGGTTCGACTCCGACGATCCCGACCGACCGCCCCAGATGACCGTGGCGTTCGGAGGGACGACCGGTCCGCTCGGCGTCCTGCCGGTGCCGTACACGGAGCTCCTGATCGAGCGGGTCCGTTACAAGGACCTCGCGCTCTGGGAATTCCTCGACCTGTTCAACCACCGCTTCGTTTCGCTCTTCTTTCGCGCGTGGAGGAAATACCGCTTCCCGCTCTCTTACGAGGCGGGCGGGCAGGACCCCTTCACGGACGGGCTCTACGCCCTGATCGGGCTCGGAACGGAGGGGCTGAAGGACAGGCAGAGCGTCCCGGACGAGGCGCTCCTCTTCTACGCCGGTTTGATCGCTCAGCGCCCGCACTCGGCCAGCGCCCTCCGGTCGATGCTCGGGAACTACTTCGGCGTCCCGGTCGAGATCCTCCAGTTCGTCGGCCAGTGGATCGACCTCGAGCCCGGCGACCAGTCCCGCCTCGGAGCGAGAAACAGTGGGCTCGGCACCGATTTCGTCCTTGGCGGAAGGGTCTGGAACAACCAGTCCCGGTTCCGGGTCCGCCTCGGCCCCCTCGGGTTCCGTCAGTTCCTCCTCTTCCTGCCGAACGGGAGCGCCTTCCGTCCCCTGAACGATCTCCTCCGTTTCCTCGTCGGAATCGAATACGACTTCGACGTGCAGCCCGTCCTCAGGAAAGAGGAGATCCCGGAGTGCCAGCTCCGCTCGGACGCCGCGCCGCCGCCGATGCTCGGCTGGACGTCGTGGCTGAAGAGCGCCCCCTCGCCGGAGAACGCGTCGCAGCTGATTCTCGAGTCGATGAATTAGGATTGGGGGGCCTCAGCAGACCCGAGCGAAAGGAAGCGTCCATGAGCGCCAACCTGAAGTCCCTCATCGGCCGGCTGAACGACACCTGCCGCAGCGCCCTCGAGGGCGCGGCGGGCCTCTGCCTCTCCCGGACGAACTACGACGTCGACCTGGAGCACCTCTTCGTGAAGCTCGGAGAGACTCCGGACACGGACTTCCACAGGATCCTCCGGCGCTTCGAGATCGACCAGGGGCGGCTGGCCAAGGACCTCGTGAGGTCCCTCGACCGGCTGAAGACCGGCAACGCGCGGACCCCCGCTCTCTCGCCCCGCATCCCGAAGCTCCTGGAGGAGGCGTGGATCGCCGGCTCCATCGATTTCGGAGCCGCGAAGATCCGGTCCGCCTACATCGTCCTCGCCCTTCTCGAGAAGGACGACCTGGCCCGGTTCGCGAGGGAGATCTCCCGCGAGTTCGCGGCGATCTCCGTCGAGACCCTCCGGAAGGAGATGGACAAGATCGTCTCGGGCTCGGCCGAGGACCGCGAGGCCGCAACTCTCGGAGAAACAGCGGCGGGAGAGACCGCCGGCCCCGCGGCCGGCGTTCCCGGCAGGACGAAGGCGCTCGACCAGTACACCGTCGACCTGACGGCGAGGGCCCGGGCCGGGAAGATCGACCCGATCCTGGGACGTGACTTCGAGATCCGCCAGGTCATCGACATCCTGACGAGGCGCCGGCAGAACAACCCGATCCTGACGGGCGAGGCGGGCGTCGGGAAGACGGCCGTCGTGGAGGGGTTCGCCCTCCGGATCGCCCAGGGCGACGTGCCAGGGCCGCTGAAGAACGTCGCGGTCCGGACGCTCGACCTCGGCCTCCTTCAGGCGGGAGCCGGCATCAAGGGGGAGTTCGAGAACCGCTTGAAGAACGTCATCGAGGAGGTGAAGGCGTCGCCCCAGCCGATCATCGTCTTCATCGACGAGGCGCACACCATGATCGGCGCCGGCGGGCAGGCGGGACAGGGCGATGCCGCGAACCTCCTGAAGCCGGCCCTCGCCCGTGGCGAGCTCCGAACGATCGCAGCGACGACCTGGGCCGAGTACAAGAAGTACTTCGAGAAGGACGCCGCCCTCGCCCGGCGCTTCCAGGTCGTCAAGGTGGAGGAGCCGACCGAGGACGTCGGCATCATCATGATGCGCGGCCTCACAGAGCCCCTGGAGAACCACCACAAGGTCCGGATCCTCGACGAGGCCGTGGAGGACTCCGTCCGGCTGTCGCACCGCTACATCTCGGGGCGGCAGCTCCCCGACAAGTCGGTCTCCGTCCTCGACACGGCCTGCGCCCGCGTGGCGATCGGCCAGGCCGCGACGCCGCCGGCGGTGGAGGACGCCCAGAGGACCATCGACCACTGCACGGCAGAGATGGAGGCCCTGGCTCGCGAGGAGGCTGTCGGGGCCGACCACAAGCAGCGCCTCGCCGACCTCGCCGAGCGAAAGGCGGCCGAGGAGAAGAAGCTCGCCGGACTGACGGCGCAGTGGGAGAAGGAGAAGGAGCTGATCGGGAAGATCCGCGACGTCAGGACGAAGCTGGAGGAGCTGGCCCTCCCGAAGAAGAAGAAAGAAGCCGCGGCGAAGGGAGCTGCCGCCACCCCCGCAGCCGCTGCGGCGACGACCCAGGCTCCCGCGGCACCGGCCGGGCCGCCCCCCGATCCCGCGGCCCTCCGGGCCGAGCTGGACGGTCTCAACAAGGAGCTGGAGGCGCTTCAGGGCGAGACGCCCCTCATGCAGGCCTGCGTCAACTCGCAGACCATCGCAGAGGTCATCTCCGGCTGGACGGGGATCCCGGTCGGGAAGATGCTGACGGACGAGATCCACACCGTCCTGACGCTGAAGGACCGGCTGGAGCAGCGCGTCATCGGACAGTCGCACGCCCTCGAGGCGATCGCGAGCCGGATCCGGACGGCCCGGGCGAACCTGACGGACCCGCGCCGGCCCATCGGCGTCTTCCTCCTCGTCGGGCCAAGCGGCGTCGGCAAGACCGAGTCGGCCCTGACGCTTGCGGAGACTCTCTACGGCGGAGAGCGGAATCTCATCACGATCAACATGAGCGAGTATCAGGAGGCCCACACCGTCTCGTCCCTCAAGGGCTCCCCCCCCGGCTATGTCGGCTACGGCGAAGGAGGCGTCCTGACGGAGGCTGTCCGGCGCCGTCCCTACTCCGTCGTCCTGCTCGACGAGGTGGAGAAGGCCCACCCGGACGTCATGGAGCTTTTCTACCAGGTCTTCGACAAGGGGATCCTGGAGGACGGCGAGGGGCGTGAGATCGACTTCAAGAACACGGTGATCATCCTGACGACGAACGCCGCGACCGACTCGCTGATGAAGCTCTGCGCCGACCCCGAGACGGCCCCGGAGCCCGAGAAGCTCGTGGAGGCGATCAAGCCGGAGCTGAACAAGATCTTCAAGCCGGCCCTCCTTGGGAGGATGGTCATCGTTCCCTACTACCCGATCACCGAGAAGGTCATGAAGCAGATCATCAAGCTCCAGCTCGGGAGGATCGGAAGCCGCCTCCGGGAGAACCACGGCGCCTCCTTCAGCTACGACGAAGCCGTGATCAACGAGATCGCGGGGCGCTGCAAGGAGGTCGAGAGCGGCGCCCGGAACGTCGACCACATCCTGACGCGAACCCTCCTGCCCGAGATGTCAGGCGAGTTCCTCGCCCGGATGGCCGAGGGGCGGACGATCTCGGGCGTGCACATGAGCGTCGGCGACGGCGGCAGCTTCCGCTACGAGTTTGCCTGAGGCCGCGTCCGGAAGGGGTGCCGAATGTCGTACACGCAGACAGGCCGACTACTCTCGGTCACCACGCCTCTGGGGAAGGACTACTTCATCCTGAACGGCTTCACCGGCCACGAGTCGATCTCGCGCCTCTTCCGGTTCGAGCTTCAGTGCATCGCGACGAACGACAAGAAGCCCTCCTTCGACGCGCTCCTCGGCCAGTCCGTCACCGCCGAGGTGACGCTCCCCGACAAGTCGAAGAAGTATCTGAACGGCATCTGTAACCGCGTGGCGCAGGGGGCCCGCGACCAGACGTTCACCCTTTACCTGCTCGACATCGTTCCGAAGTTCTGGCTCCTGACCCGGAAGACCCAGAGCAGGATCTTCCAGCACATCACCGTGCCCGACATCGTGAAGAAGGTCCTCGCCGACGGCAAAGTCGACTTCTCCTGGGAGGTCAAGGGAACCTTCCAGCCGCGCGATTTCTGCGTCCAGTACCGCGAGTCGGACTATGCCTTCGCCAGCCGGCTGATGGAGGAGGAGGGGATCTACTACTTCTTCAAGCACCAGAGCGGCAGCCACACGATGGTCGTGGCCAACGACCCCGGGAGCCAC
>JBLMYG010000469.1:0-5746 GCA_050258155.1 Acidithiobacillales bacterium | reverse complement strand
CAGCTCGAGGCAGCCTGGAGCAAGGCCGGTCTCACGGAGAACCCTCTGGACGGTCCAGACGAGGTCCTTGTCCTGGAACTGGCGGGGAGAGAGGTTGACGGAGACGCAGAGGCCGGGGAAGGCGCCGGCCTGGAGGCGCATCGCCTCCTGGCAGGCTCTCCGGAGGATCCACTCGCCGATGGGCACGATGAGGCCGACGTCCTCGGCCAGCCCGATGAACTCCTTGGGGCCCAGGAGTCCTCGCTCCGGATGGTTCCAGCGGACGAGAGCCTCCACGCCGACGACGCGGTGGGTAGCGATCCGGAGGATCGGCTGGTAGTGAATGGTGAATTCCTGGCTCGGGAGCGCCCGCCGGAGGCCGCTTTCGAGATGGGCCCGCTCCTGAGAGGCCTCCTGCATGTGCGGCGTGAAGAACTGGAAGTTGTTGCGGCCGGCTTCCTTCGCACGGTACATGGCGGTGTCGACGTTCGCCACGAGGGTCTCGGCGTCGGCCCCGTCGTTCGGGTAGAGCCCCACGCCGATCGAGGCCGAGAGGAAGAGCTCGCGCTTCTTCAGCGGGAACGGCTCGGCGAGGGTCTTCAGGAGCTTCCGGGCCATCGCCCCCACGTCGCTGTCGCGCGTGATCCCTGTGAGGAGAACGAGGAACTCGTCTCCGCCGACCCGGGCGACGGTGTCCTCCTCCCGGAGGCAGCCCCTCAGCCGCTCGGCGACGGCGATGAGCACCTGGTCGCCGGCGGTGTGTCCCAGGGTGTCGTTCACGTTCTTGAAGTGATCGAGGTCGATGAACATGACGGCGAGGCTCTGCCGGCGCCGGTGCGCGTGGAGGATGGCCAGCGAGAGCCGGTCGTGGAAGAGGATCCGGTTCGGCAGGTCTGTCAGCGCGTCGTGATAGGCCTGATGATGGCTCTGCTCCTCCGCTCTCTTCCGCTCCGTGATGTCGATGAGGCTTCCCTCCAGCATGGCTCTCCCCGCGTCGTCTTCGATGAGGCTCTCGTTCTCGAGGACCCAGACGGGGGAGCCGTCCCGGCGCCTGAGGCAGATCTCGTAGTTGACGAGGAACTTCTGCTGGAGGAGGGCGGCCAGCGTCACCTCCCGGTCCTCCGGATCCATGTGAAGCTCGTGCATGTTCAGCTCGAGGAGCTCCTCGCGCGACGGATATCCGAGGATCCGGGCCAGGGCCGAGTTGCATTCGAGGATCCGGCCGTCGAGCGTCGAGCGATAGAGGCCGGCGAGGTTCCGCTCGAAAAGAAGCCGGTACCGCCGCTCGGAGGCTGCGAGGGAAGCCTCGTGCCTCTTCAGAAGGTGCCCGACACGGAAGGAGACGAAGACGGCAAGCGCCGTCATCAGGAGCGTGAGCCCTGCAATGGTTTTCACGAGAAGGCCGCGGAGCGACCGGGTGGCCTGCCCCACGGTGGCCGCGAAACGGTCCCCCGCGTCGTCGATGTCCCGGCTGGTCTGCTCGATCTCCCGGTCATAGGCGAGGCGCCTGGCGGGTTCGATGGGACCGGCGGCGACGTCGGCCCGGATTCGGGCGTGGAGCCTCTCGAGCTCCTCCAGAAGGGCGTCGCCCTGTCGCCAGACGACGAGGGCGCGACGAAAGGCGTCGAGGTTCCGGAACCTTTCGAAGAGGGCGGCCATCCCGGCCACCTCGTCCGGGTGGTTTCCCCCCGCGAGAAGGTTCTTCTTCACCTCGGCCAGATCCGGCTCCGGACGCTCCATCTCGAGGCGTGCCCGCCGGTCGGCCTCGGCCACCTTCACCGCCTCGAGGAAGGCCTGATCGTCACGGGGATCGCGTGTGTCGAGAAAGCGGGTCAACGCGAGGAGGGCGTCCTTCTGGGACTTCGACCAGAGGCTCTCGGCGTTGGCGTAAGCGCGAAAGGTCGAGAGCGTCCCGAGGCCGAAGGAAAGGAGAAGGACCGACCCGACGGCCACGGCCGCGAAGAGGGCGACGAGAAACCCGACGGATCTGTTGATCGAGCGTGTAGCGCGGATCTGCCGGAAGCCCGGCGCGCCGCCGTTTTCGCCGGCCGCCGGGGACCGGGCGTCGTCCCGCCGGCCCGTATCGGCATCGTTCACTGGACAAAACCTTCGCGCAAAGTATAGGCGACGCGCGCATCCGGCGCGGGGCCCCGTGGCGGATCAGTGCCGCCCGCTCTCGCGTCGCTGATCCTCCGAGAGGTTCCGGACGCGCCCGGGGACCCGAAGCCGAAGCGGGAGGACGCGCTCGCGCCTCTGCTCGTTTTCCAGGTTCAGCGCCCGTGCCTTGAGGAGGTCCCGGAGGGAAACAAGGCCGAGGAGCCTCCGCGTCCCTTTCCGCTCGACGACCGGAAGGCGCGTGATGCCGGTCGCTGCCATCCGCTCGACGACGGCCCGGAGCGGCTCGTCGGGATGTGCCACGGCTGCATCCTGCCGGGCCACCTCCGAAAGAGGGGGCCAGGGTCCCTCCGTCCGTTTCCCGGCCAGAGCCGCGAGCTGCCCTCGCGTCACGATGCCGACCAGCCGCCGCTCGGCATCGACGACAGGGTAGAGGGTCTGCCCCCGCGCTCCGTCGGCGACGAGCTTCGAAGGAATCTCGGTCAGACGGAGGGCGGCCGGAAGGACCGCGACGTCGGTCCGCATCACCTCCCTCACCGAGAGGATTTCCAGGGGATCGACCGAGTACTCGCGGCTCAGGTGGTAGCCGCGCCGCGCCACCTTCTCGGTCAGTATCGACCTCCTGAGGACGAGGACGGTGAAGGCGTGAGCCCCCGTGGCGGCGATCAAGAGGGGAAGGAGGACGTTGGCGTCGTGGGTCAGCTCGAACGCGAAGACGACCGCCGTCAGGGGAGAGCGCATCGTCCCTCCGAGAAGCGCTCCCATGCTCACGAGCGGCCAGAAACCCGCGCCCATCGGGGGAAGAAAGCCGGCCTCGAGGCCTCCGAGCGCTCCGCCCATCATCAGGAGCGGAGCGAGAACTCCGCCGGAGGTTCCCGAGCCGAGGGAGACCGCCCAGATGACCGACTTGACGAGAAGGATCCCGAGAAGGACCCGCCTCGGGGCCTCGCTCGCGAGGAGCTGGCCGATGACGTCGTATCCGACCCCGAGCGCCTGGGGAAAGACGAGCCCCCCGAGCCCGATGACGAGTCCGCCGAGGGCGGGCCACCACATCCAGTGGATCGGAAGGCGGCCGAAGGCATCCTCCGAGGCATAGACCCCACGCGTCAGCAGGGCCGAGAACGCGCCGGCCACGAAGCCGACGAGAAGGCAGCCCGCCAGAGCTTCGAGGGGAGGGAGAGGCCCTCGGGCCGGGAACGGAAAGAGAGGCCCCGGCCCGAGAAAGAAGCTGCGGGCCGCCGCGGCGGTGGCGCTGGCGAAAGCGACCGGGACGAAGCTCCGGGGCTTCCATTCGAAGAGGAGAAGCTCGACCGCGAGAAGCACCGCCGAGACCGGCGAGGCGAACGTGGCCGACATCCCCGCTGCGGCGCCGGCCACGAGGAGGGTCCGCCTCTCGGCGCTCGTCAGGTGGAAGAGCTGCGCGACCATGGAGCCGAACGCGCCGCCGGTCATGATGATCGGCCCTTCGGCCCCGAAGGGTCCGCCGGAGCCGATCGAGAGGGCGGCCGACAGCGGCTTGAGCAGCGCCACTTTCGGTTCGACCCGGCCCCCTTTCAGGAGGATCGCCTCGATCGCCTCGGGAATTCCGTGTCCACGGATCCGTTCCGAGCCGAAGCGCGCCATGAGGCCGACGACGAGGGCGCCTCCTGTCGGCACGAGGAGCTCGAGCACGCCGAGCCGGTTCCCGGCCGGGGAGATGAGGGCCGTCGAGAGGCGTCCGAAAAAGAAGAGGTTCGTGAAGAGGCCGATGAGCCGCAGCAGGGCGAACGCCACGGCCGCGGCGAGAAGGCCGATCGCCACGGCGAGAGCCGTGACGGGGAGGACGTGACCCGTGGTGGTGAAGTCACCCAGCTCCCCGGCCTCCCCGTGCGCCCCCAGGCGCGCGAGGAATCCTTGGGACCCCATCCATTTCGATGATCCCACAGGCGCCGGCCGGGCGCAACGGGAGGCCGCGTGTCAGCCGAGGGCGATGAGCCGGTCCATCAGGTCCACGACGCGGTTCGAGTAGCCCCACTCGTTGTCGTACCAGGCGAGGACCTTCACGTACCCGTCTCCAAACGTCCGCGTGGAGAGGGCGTCGAAGACGGACGAGTGCGGGTTGCCGATGACGTCGCTGGAGACGAGGGGGACCTCGCTGTACTCCACGATCGTCTTCATCGGCCCGAGGGCGGCCGCCTTCACGGCCTCATTCACGTCCCGGACGGTCGGTGTCTTTCTCAGGCGCACGGCGAGGTCGACCACGGAGCCGTCCGGCACGGGGACCCGCATCGCCATGCCGTCGAGCTTCCCCTTGAGCTGGGGGAGGATCTTCCCGACGGCGCGCGCCGCGCCGGTCGTGGTCGGGATGATGTTCTCGGCGGCGGCCCGCGCCCTCCGGAGGTCCTTGTGCGGCACGTCGGCGAGCCGCTGGTCGTTCGTGTAGGCGTGAACGGTCGTCATGAACCCGTTCTCGATGCCGAACGACTCGTCCAGGATCTTCGCGATCGGTGCGAGGCAGTTCGTCGTGCAGGAAGCGTTCGAGACGATCCGATGCTCCTTCCTGAGCCCCTCGTCGTTCACCCCCATGACGATCATGGCGTCGATGTCGTCCTTGGCCGGAACGGTCAGGATGACCTTTCCGGCGCCGGCCGCGAGGTGCTTCGCCAGCGCCTCCCGGGTCAGGATCTTCCCGGTCGATTCGATGACGACCTGGACGCCGAGCGCCGCCCACGGGAGCTTCGCCGGGTCCTTCTCCGCCGTCATCCGGATGCGGCGCCCCTCCACGATCATGTGGGTCTCGTCGACGGAGACCGGCTTCTCGAAGACGCCCATGACCGTGTCGTATTTCAGGAGGTAGGCGAGCTGGTCGTTGTCGAAGAGATCGTTGATCGCCACGACCTCCACGTCGGGGCGGCCGGAAAGGATCCGGAAGACGCTCCGCCCGATGCGACCGAATCCGTTGATGGCGACACGGGACATCAGGACACCTCCTCATCGAGGCTCCGGAAGCGCTCCACCAGCTCGACGAGGCGGTGGACGTAAGCCCACGCGGAATCGAACCAGAGGAGCGTCTTCGACAGGGTGTCGCCGAGGACCATCGTCGCCTTGGAGTCGAACGTTCCGGAGAAGGGGCTCTGGGCGACGTCGCTGGAGACGATCGGTTCGGCGGTCCACTCGAGGATCCCCTTCCACCGGCTCCCGGCCGCGGTCCGGACGACTTCGTTGATCGCGTCGACGGTGACCTTCTTCGGATGCCAGCAGACGAGGTCGACGGCCGAGCCGCTCGGGACCGGGACGGTCATGGCCGCGCCGAGGACCTTGTCCTTCAGCTCGGGGAAGAGGTCCATCAGGATCGCCGGCGAGCGCGACTCCTGCGGCACGATGTTTTCGGGGGCGGACCGCCCGCGGCGCATGTCCTCGCTCGGGACGTCCGCGAGGCGGTGGTGGCTCGTGTACTCGTGGACCGTGGTGAACATGAGGCGCTCGATGCCGAAGGCGTCCAGGAGGATCTTCACCAGCGGCGCGAGCCCCTGAAGGGTCGGAGAGGCGTTCGAGACGAGGTGGTGGGAGGCCGAAAGCGACCCGTCGTTGACCCCGGGAACGACCATCAGGTCGAGCGGCTCGGCCGGGAGCGTGCAGAGGATCACGCGCTTCGCGCCGGCCCCGAGGTGTT
>JBLMYG010000468.1:0-4723 GCA_050258155.1 Acidithiobacillales bacterium | reverse complement strand
GCGAAGATCCGCGCGCCGGCATGCACCTCGACCCGCTCCCGGGCATGGATGACGCCGCGGACCGTCCCGGAGACGGCGAGCCGGCCGACGCGGATCTCCCCTTCGAGGACCGCCCGATCGCCGACGACCAGCTCGCTGTCCGAGACGACGACGCCTCGGAAGTGGCCGTCGATCCGGAAGACGTCGTCGAACGAGAGCGTCCCCTCGAACCGTGCGCCACTGTCGAGAAAGCCGTTCAGCGCCCCGGTTTTCGCTTTGCCCGTCACGTCGCGTCCCCTTTCGTCAGCCGTTCGAAGAGGCCGATCAGCTCCTCCTCCGAGTAGAAGAAGAGGCGGAGGTCCCCGCCTCTCCGTCGCCGGTGGATCTCCACTTTCGTCCCGAGCGACCGGGAGAGGCGAAGCTCGGCGTCACGGGTGTCAGCGTCGACCCGCCGCTCCTCGCCCCGCGTCTTCGTCCCTCCCTTCGCGATCGCGACGACGCGCGCCTCGGCCGCTCGGACGGAGAGTCCTCGCCGGACGAATTCGCGCGCGAGCTTCTCCTGGTCGGCGGCCGAGGGGAGCACGAGAAGGGCCCGGGCGTGTCCGGCGGAGAGGGTCCCCTCCTCCAGCGCCGAGCGGACCGCGGCAGGGAGCTTCAGAAGCCGGAGGGAGTTGGCCACGGTGGCGCGGTCCTTGCCGACGCGCTCCGAGATCTCCTCCTGCGTCAGGCCGAACTCCTCACGGAGATGCTTGTACGCTTCCGCTTCCTCGAGGGGCGTCAGGTCGCGGCGCTGGACATTCTCCACGAGGGCGAACAGAAGATGGTCCCGGTCCGCGAGCCCCTCCCGGACGATCACCGGAATTTCCCGGAGCCCCGCTGCGCGAGCGGCCCGCGCCCGGCGCTCTCCGGCGAGAATCCGGTACCGGTCGCCGATACGCGTCACGAGGATCGGCTGAAGGATCCCGGTCTTCCTGATCGACTTCGACAGCTCCTCGAGGCCTTCTTCGTCGAAGTGGCGCCGCGGCTGCCGCGGATTTGCCTCGAGCTGGTCGAGCGGCACCGTCAGGAGCCCCGCCCTGGGTTCCCCTTCCCGAAGGGTCGGGATGAGCGCGGAGAGGCCTCTGCCAAGGGCCGGCTTCTTTCGCATATCTCTATCTTACACCATTTCAATGGTTTCCATGGCACAGACCCTGTCTATAAGCTCGCGGGCGACACCGAGGTAGGCCTCGGCCCCCTTCGAGTGGACATCGTAGAGAAGGATCGGTTTGCCGTGAGAAGGGGCCTCGGCAAGACGGACGTTTCTCGGGACGACGTGGCTGAACACCTTCTCCCCGAAGTAGCGCCGGATCTCCTCGAGCACCTGCCGCGAGAGATTCGTCCGCTCGTCCCACATCGTCGCGAGGACCCCGGCGATCCTGAGGCGGGGATTGAGGCTCTCGCGGACGCGAGAGACCGTGGAGAGGAGCTCGCTCACCCCCTCCAGCGCGAGATACTCGCATTGCACGGGGACGACGACGCCGTCGGCCGCGGTGAGGGCATTGACCGTCAGAAGCCCGAGCGACGGTGGGCAGTCGATCAGGATGTAGTCGAACTCCCCGCAGTGCGGGCGCAGTCTCTCCGAGAGCTGGAACTCCCTCCGGTCGACCGCGACGAGCTCCACTTCGGCGCCGACGAGATCGCGCGTCGAGGGGAGGAGGGAAAGGCAGGTTAGTTCGGTGGTCCGGACGGTCTCCCCGAACGTCGCGCTCCCGAAGAGCCACCCGTAGACGGTCGCGTTGAGCGTTCCTTTGTCGACGCCGAGGCTCCCCGTGGTGTTCCCCTGCGGATCGAAATCGACGAGAAGGACGCGCCGCTCGAACGCCGCGAGGGCCGCTGCAACGCTGATCGCCGTCGTCGTCTTTCCAACGCCCCCTTTCTGGTTGGCGATGGCGAGGATTGCCGCCTGTGAACTGCCGGTGGGTCGTGCTGTGGAATGTTTCACGTGAAACTCTCGAGAACCGCGATTCCACGCTTCTCCGCGCCAGGCGTCCTGTGGAATGAGGCTTCTGCACAGCCACTCTCCCGCACGAGCTCGTCGTAGAGCCCTGCGGTCGTCCAGAGAAGGGCGCGCGCCCCGCTGGCGAGGAGCGGCCCGGCGGCTCGGACGAGGCGCCCCGCGCCGGAGACGGCGCGGCTCGTCAGTAGATCGAAGCGGGCAGGAGACGCCATCGGGATGGGGCCGGGAAATCTAGCGTTCACCACGTCGGCGGTCAAAGCAAGCTCGCGGCAGGCCTCGGCCAGGAAGCGGCTCTTTTTCGCCGTCGATTCGACGAGAGTGGCACGAAGGTCCCCCCGTACGAGAAGAAGCGGCAAGGCCGGCAGCCCACCTCCCGACCCGATGTCCAGGAGCGCCAGGCCCCCCGGGCGCGGAGCGGGGAGAAACCCGAGACCGAAGAGCGCGTCGAAGAGGTGCCGGGCGATCAGCTCCTCGGGCCGCGCTGCCCCGGCGGAGACGAGGTTCATCCGCCTGTTCGCCGCGAGAAGAAGGGTGAGAAACCGGGCGAGGCGCGGGGCCTCGCGCAGGACGACCGCGGCGTTCCCGGCAGGGAGAGACACCCCGAGCTCCCGAATGCGGCGCTCGAGCTCCCCTTCTCCGCTCAAGTCACGCCCCTCTTCTCGTGGGGAGGCTGACACCCGTCTCAGCCCGACTTCCTCGGCCCTTTCTTCATCGAGGTGGGCCCAAGGTCGGTGTAGCGGTCGAGGAGGATCTGCTGAACGATCGTCAGGACGTTCTGCATCAGCCAGTAGAGAACGAGGCCCGACGGCATGTCCTTGAAGAAGAAACCCATGGCGAACGGCATGATGTTCATGACCCGCCGCATCGCCGGGTCGCCCGTGGCGGGCGTCATCTGCTGCTGGACCCACATCGTCACCGTCATCAGGATCGGCGTGATGTAGTACGGGTCCTTCGCCGACAGGTCGGTGATCCAAAGCATGAACGGCGCATGCCGGAGCTCGATCGAGTGGGCGAGGAGGTTGTAAAAGGCGATCAGGATCGGCATCTGAAGCAGCAACGGGAGACACCCTCCCGCGGGATTGACCCCCTCCTGCTTGTACAGAGCCATCGTCTCCTCGTTCATCTTCAGCCGCGCGCTCGGGTCCGTCTTGACCTTTGTCGAGTACTTCGCCCGGATCGCCTCCATCTTCGGCTGCAGCGCCGCCATCTTCTTCATCGAGACGAGCTGCTTGTGGGTCAGCGGAAAAAGGAGAAGCTTGATCAGAATCGTGATGACGAGGATCGCTACCCCCCAGTTCCTGACGACGCTCTGGATCGCGGCGAGCGTCCAGAGGAGCGGCTTCACGAGGATCGCGAACCAGCCGTAATCGATCAGCTTTTCCATCCCGGGACGGACCTTCTCGAGGACGGAGATCTCCTTCGGCCCGAAATAGAGGCCGGTGGCGACGGAGCCTGCGCCCCCGAGAACGACCTCGATCTCGGTGGCCGGTGCGGAGCTCTTCCCTTCCGGCCCGGGCTCCCCGGCGATCGCCTCCGGCCTGAACGTCGCGGTGGCACCGGCCTGCGGCAGGAACGCCGTCAGGAAATAGTTGTCCTCGAGCCCGACCGCGACGAGACCTGGTCCAATGGAGAGAGCCTCCTTCAGGCCTCCGACGGCTTTCCGTGTGACCGAGCCGCCCGCCGAAAGGGCGACGGCCGAGCCGGGCCGGGTGTAATGGCTCTTCAGCTCCTCTTCCGAAGGATTCCCGATTCCTGGCCCGAGCACGACCCCGACCGCCTCTCCCGGTATCCCCTCCCGTTCCACCTTCAGCGAGACGACATAGTCGTTCCGGAACACGTACGTCTTGACGATTCCGCTCCCGTCCGCCTCCCGGTATTGGAGCCGGACCGTCGCCGCGCCCGCCTCTTCCTCCTTCTCGACGACGAAAAGGGCCTGGTTCGCGCGAGAGAGAAATGGGTCCGACGCAACCAGCCCGAGGGTGACGCCGGGAAAGCCGCCTCCGTGCCGGACGAGGTCGAGAGGTTTTCCGGTAGCGTCCTGGAATCCCTTGAGCGTGAAGCTCCGGAGCGCCCCGCCCCGATTCGTGAGCGTCGCCCGGTAAAGAGACGTGTCGACCGCGACCGTCTCCTCGGCAGGGGCCGAGATCGGCGTCACGCGGGCTCGGGGCGCGGTCGCGACCGGTGCCTTCGCCATGGGCTCGGGAGGCCGCTCCACAGCTGTCGGCGCCGCCGCAGTCGCCGCAGGGACCGGTGTTGTTCCGGTCGGTGCCGGCTTCGGAGGCTGCGGGAAAAGGAGCGTCCAAACGATCAGGATGGCCGCAGAGAGAACGAGGGCGAGGACGAGCCGCTTAGTATCCAAGGTTTTCCTCGGCGTGCCGCGTGAGCTTACGGCACCGGGTCGATGCCCCCCTCGTGAAAGGGGTGGCAGCGGCCGAGCCGGCGCAAGGCGAGCCCCGCCCCGACCGCGAAACCGTGGCGAAGAATAGCCTCGCGAGCGTACTCGGAGCAGGTGGGATGAAAGCGACAGGCCGTCGGAAGCAGTGGCGAGACAAATCTCTTGTAAGCCGAGAGAAATCCGGCGGCTGCGCGCACGGCCAGGCCCGGGACGCGACCGTGATCGGCGGGCGTCGGGGCCGGCACCGTGCTCATGCCGGCTCTCGGGCCGCGCGGACGAGCAGGGAATCGAACTCCGTCCGGAGCTCCCGAAACGACGCGCCGGCGGCGCGTGTCGAGACGTTCACGACAACG
>JBLMYG010000467.1:0-9310 GCA_050258155.1 Acidithiobacillales bacterium | reverse complement strand
AGCATTTCGTGACGCGCCACGTGCGCCGCCGGCTCGAGGCGCTCTGGGCCGCGGAAGAGGAACGGCGCGGGCCGGTGGCGATCCTCTTCTGTCCCGAGGGCGAGCTCCACGAGATTTCGCTGCTTGGCGTGGCCGCGCGGCTCCGGGCGTCGGGCTACAGGCCGGTCATCCTCGGACCGAATCTTCCGGTCGAATCGGCGATCCAGGCGGCCGAGGCGCACCACGCCGACCTGGCAGCGGTGTCGGTCACCTACCTGACCACTCCCGCCGCGGCGCGGACGCTCGGGGCGAAGCTCGCTCCCCTCTCCCGGAGAATTCCCGTCTTCCTGGGGGGGCGGAGCGCCGAGCTCTACCGAAAGGAGCTCGAGGCGAGCACGGGCGTCCGCGTCGTGACTCTCGAGAATCTGGAAGGGGTCGTGCCGGCCCCCGCGCCGACCCGGCGGGCGAGTGCCCGTGCTGCCGCCGAGAGGGCGCGGCGAATCCGCCCGGCGATCGCCGGACGTAACGTGAGCCCATGAGAGAGACCATCGTCCTCACCGGAGTTCTCTTGCTTGCCTGGGCCGGAGCGGCCTCGCGGACCGCCTCCGGGGTGGAAGAACCGAAGTACCGCGTCGCGCTGGCCGAAGGAGCCTTCGAGATCCGGCACTACGCGCCCGTCGTCGTCGCCGAGACGGTCGTGGAAGGGGACTGGCGCGCCGCGGGCAACGCCGGTTTCCGCCGGCTGGCGGACTACATCTTCGGCGGCAACGACGGCGGCCGGAAGATCGCCATGACGGCGCCGGTCTCTCAGGGCCGCGGGGGTCAGAAGATCGCCATGACGGCTCCCGTCGCGCAGGAACGGCGCGGGGAGAAGTGGGTCGTGGCCTTCACGATGCCTTCCGCGTACACCCTCGACCGTCTGCCGGTCCCCGACGACCCGGCCGTCCGGCTGCGGCCGGTCGGAGAGCGCCGCGTCGCGGCAATCCGGTTCTCGGGGAGCTGGGACGAGCACCGGTTCGAGGAGAAGGCTGCCGCGCTGCGGCGGTGGCTCGAGTCGAAGGGGGAGACGGCCATCGGTGAGCCGGTCACCGCCCGCTACGACCCGCCCTGGACTCCGTGGTTCCTGCGCCGCAACGAGATCCACTTCGAGCTGGCCCAGAGGCCCCCGGACTGAGATGCGGAGACCGGTCATGACGCGACTCCTCGTCTTTGCGGCGCTCGTTCCGTTCCTTCTCACGAAGACCATCCGTGCGGAATCGCCCAGGTCATCTCCCCGGATCGGGGAAATCCGGATCGCGACGGCGACGATGCCAAAGCCGGTGCCCGTCCGGCTCTGGCTTCCGGGCGGCTTCGACGAGGCGCCGCGGGGCTCGCTCCCCCTTCTCGTCTTCCTCCACGACGGCTACGGGTCGCAGAAGTCGTTCTCGGGCAGGGGGCTGGACAGGATCCTGGAAGGGATGATCGCGGGAGGCGAGGTCCCCCCGATGGTCGTCGCGTCGCCGCGGACTTTCGGGACGTACAACAGCAACGATCGCCTCGGCAAGGCCCGCGCGTTCGACTTCCTCGTCGACGTGCTCGTCCCGGAGCTCCTCGAAAGATTCCCCCAGCTTCGCCAGGATCCTGGCGGACGCGGCCTGACCGGAATCTCGATGGGCGCCTACGGTGCGCTGAAGGTCGCCCTGCGGCGGCCGGAGCTCTACGGTTCCGTGTCGGCTCTTTCCCCCTGGGTCGAGGACCTGTCGTTCGACTTCCAGAAGAAGCAGAACTTCTTCCTGCGGCTGACTCTCGGCCGGGTCTTCGGCACGACCGCCGAGACGAGCACGCTCCCGAGCGAATCCCTCTTCGCGATTCTGGCCACCCTCGGTCCCCCACGCCCGGAGCGTCCTCCTCTCCTTCTGGTCGCCGGAAACAACGAGCACTGGTACGTAAACGGAAGCGTCGGCCGGCTGGAGCGGGCGCTCGACACCGCAGGCGTCCCATTCGAGTCCCGGACCGCGGCTGGCGGCCACGACTGGGACTTCTGGAGGGCATCGCTCCCCGAGATCGTCCTCTTCCACGCGGCGGCGTTCGGGCCGGGAGAGGAATCCGGTGCCCGGTCGAAGGCCTCTGCCGGTTGCCTCCCGGAGACGACGGCGATTGCGGGTGACCGTCTTGAACCGTGAATCCGGCCGTCGGACCGCCGCTCGGGAAGAGAGCTCGGAGCAAGGTCTGCCGGGGCCGCCGGCGGCCTTCGACATCGAGATCTTCTATGACGGAGGCTGTCCGCTCTGCACGCGAGAAGTGGCCCTGCTGCGCCGGCTCGATCGGCGAGGGCGCGTCCGGTTCACCGACATAACGGCCGAGGGATTCGACGCCGCTTCCGCCGGCGTGCCCTGGGGCGAGCTGATGGACCGCATCCACGGCCGTCTGTCGGATGGCACGCTCGTCGAAGGGGTCGAAGTCTTTCGCCGCGTCTACACGGCCGTCGGCTACGGAGCTCTCGTCGCCCCGACCCGGCTGCCGGGCATTGCGCACCTTCTCGACCTCGCGTACCGCCTGTTCGCGAAGAACCGGCGCCGGCTCACCGGGCGATGTCGGGGCGGAGCCTGCGAGCCGGGTCCAAAGCCGTCGGGCCCGTGCGTCGGCACGGGATGAGGACCATCGTCTGGTTCCGCGGGAAAGATCTGCGGATCGCGGACCATGCGCCGCTCCGGGATGCCGTCGACACGGGAGAGGTCATCCCCCTTTTCGTGCTCGATCCCGGTCTCTTCGCGCCCGCGCGCGCCCGGGAGCTCCCGCACCGGATGCAGTTCCTCCTCGACTCTCTTCGGGAGCTCGAGGCCGGTCTGGGGGACCGGGGCGGCCGCCTCGTCGTGGTTCCCGGCGAGAGCGTCGAGGTCGTCTCGCGGCTGGCCCAACGATGGAGAGCCGATCGCGTCGTCGCCTACCGCAGGGTCGAACCCTTTGCGCGCGAGCAGGACCGGCGGTTGCGCGGGGCCCTTGGCGGAAAGCTGGAGCTTCACGAGGGTGAGACGCTCCTCAAGCCAGGCACCCTGCGAACGGTGGCCGGGAATCCGTATGCGATTTTCAGCCGCTTTGCCCGGGCATTCTGGAAGACCGTCTCTGTCGCGAGCCCGATTCCGGCGCCCCGGAGGCTGCCGCCGCTGCCGGACGGCGTCCCTGCCCGCACGGCACCGATTCCGTCCTGTGAGGCGCTCGGAATTGCACGGAATCCGGCGATCCTCGCGGGGGGCGAGCGGGCCGGGCGGGCGCGACTGCGGAAATTCCTGAGAGCGGCAGCTTTCGCGTATTCGGAGCGGCGGGATCGCATGGACATTGCCGGCACGAGCCGGCTCTCGGCCGACCTGAACTCGGGCACGCTTTCCGTCCGTCAGGTGTGGACCGAGGTGGAGAATGCCCTGGGCGGGAGCAGGTCGGCGCGCTCCTTCCTGAACGAGCTCGTCTGGCGCGAGTTTCATCACAGCACGCTGTGGGATCGGCCCGAGCTTCTCGAGAAGCCTTTTCGACCTGCGTTCGCAGGGTTCCCATGGGGGTACGACGAGGCTTTGTGGCGAGCCTGGGTGCTCGGCCGAACCGGGTATCCCGTCGTGGACGCCTCGGCCCGCCAGCTCCTCGGCGAAGGATTCCTGCACAACCGCGCCCGGATGATCTCCGCGAGCTTCCTGACGAAACACCTGCTCATCGACTACCGGCGCGGCGAGGCCCACTACATGAAGTTCCTGACGGACGGGGATCCGGCCCAGAACAACGCGGGCTGGCAGTGGTCGGCCGGCTGCGGCTGCGACGCGCAGCCGTACTTCCGCATGTTCAACCCGGTGACGCAGGGGGAGAAGTTCGACCCGGAGGGGAACTATGTTCGCCGCTGGGTGCCCGAGCTGGCGCGCCTGCCGTCGCGTTACATTCACCGGCCCTGGGAGGCTCCGGAGCCGGTCCTCCGCGAGGCGGGGGTGCGCCTCGGCAAGGGCTATCCCCGTCCGGTCGTCGATCACCGGGCGGCACGCATGCGCTTCCTCTCGCTGGCCGCGCGCCACCTGAAAAGCCGAAACTAGGAGACTAGGGGTCGTGGAGACTAGGGGTCGCGTCTCAATTATCTATTATAAAACTCCCCTCATCAGCGCTTCACCCCGAGGAGGAGTCCGTCGGGGGTGGAAATGCAGACGGTGTCGAAGGCGCGGGCGGACTCCTCGTGGAAGCGGCGCATGGCGGCGGCCTCGGCGCTCTTTTCCAGGAGCCGCCCGAAGAGGTACGCGTTATCGGCGAGAAGGAGGCCGCCGCGCCGGAGAATCCTCGCGGCCCAGCGGCCGTACTTGTCGTAGCTCGCCTTGTCGGCGTCGACGAAGACGGCATCGAAAGGGGCGTGAGGCTCGAGCGAGGGGAGGACACCGAGGGCCGCCCCTTCGAGGACCATGACGCGGTGGGAGAGCCCCGCGACCTCGAGGCTTTCACGCGCCACGGCGGCGTGCTTCCGGTCCGCTTCGATCGTCCAGAGCCGGCCCTCGTCGGGGAGCGCCCGCGCGATCCGGATCGCCGAGTAGCCGGCCAGCGTCCCGATCTCGACGACGCGCCGCGCCCGGACGAGCGCGAGGAGAATCCCGACGAGCCTCGCCTCCGGCGGAGCGAGCTGGATGGCCGGCAGCCCGTGCCGTCCGGGCGCCTCGAACGCCCTCTCGAGCGCCGCGTCGTGCGGCGCGTGAATTCTGTCCAGCCAGCCGAGGATCGCCGGCGTCGCGTAGCCGTGCCCCTGCCGCGACCCGGGATCCGACATTCCTACCCCGGGATCAGGACGATCAGGTACCGGCTCCCCTTCCAGAACGCCGCCGGGTCGAGGATCTTCAGCTTGGTCCAGGTCGGGGGCTGGAGGGTCAGCTCGAAGCTCCCTTTCGGGTGCTGGGTCAGGATCCGGATCTTGTTCGAAGGCGCCGGGAGAGTCACCTCGGTCTCCGTCCGGACGTCGATCTTCCGGAAGAGCTTCTCGTCGAATTTCCCCGTCTGCTTCCAGCTCCCGCCGAGGCCGAGAATGTCCCCCTTCTTCTCGATGAGGCCCGCCTTCTCCAGCTCCTTCTTCGTTCCGACGACGACATAGGCCGTGGCGAGCTTCTCCTGGGTGTCGACGACCTCGGCCTCCTTCTCTGCGACGGTCTGCTGGAGCTCCTCGGTCGTCTTCTGGAGCTGGAGGACCTTCTGCTCCAGCTCGACGAGCATCGCTTCCTTCTCCTCGAGCGAGCTCTTCAGCTCGGCCACGAGCTTCTCGAGCGCCGTGACCCGGGTCCCGAGGACGCCGGCCTTCTTCTCGGCCTCGGCCTTCTGGCGGGTGACCGTGGCCAGCTTCTCGAGGTTGATCTGGACGGCCTTCCGGATCTCGGCGATCTCTGCCTTCAGCTCCTCGCGCTTTCCGGAGGCCTTCCCCTCCTGCGCGACGGCGATGGACGTCCGGACGGCCTTCAGCTCCTTGGCCCGGAGGTCCTCCAGCGACTTCTGGACCTCGTCCAGCGTCGCCTGCGCCTCGGTGTTAAGTGCGCCGACGGACTGCACCTGACCCTTGAGGGTCTCCGCTTCCTTCTTCAGCTGCTCGTTCTGCTTCTGCGACTCCTCGAACTTGCTTTTGGCGACGCAGCCCGGCAGCCCGAGGAGAAGGGCCGCGAGGCCGAGAGCGAGGACATTGAATTTCTTCATCATGAGCTTATTCTCTCCCATGGGGCAGGGCGGCCAAAGCGGCCTTCTCCCGTTCAGCACTTCAGTTCGATTTCACCATCGGTACGTAGCTCCCGTCGTCCGTCCCGGTCGAGGCCGACGCCCCGTCGTTCACCACCCCGTAAGCGATGAAGGCGTCGCCGCCCTCGAGGACGAAGACGTGGGCGTAGCCGTTGCGGACCCTCCCGAGAACGCTGTTGATCTGGGTCCACTGGCCGGGCTGGAGCGTGCGCGTCTGCTGCCCGACCTTCGCCCCGGAGTCGCCGTCATAGACGTCGACCCGCACCGTGATCACCTCGTTGTTGATGCCGGCGTTCACGATGGCCAGGTTCGAGCGGGCGCGCTCGTTCTGCTGCAGGCCGTAGACCCACGCGTTCGTCGCGGTGTCGCTCAGCGTATCGGCCGTGTAGAAGAGACCGTACTGGCCGCCGGACGCCGCCGGCGCCCCGGTCCGGGCGCCCGCGAGGCCCGGGACGACGGAAACGTTGTCGGTGAAGACCGCGAAGAGGGGCCCGGCGTAGTTTCCGCCCTTCGGACCGATCGCCGCCCCCGACTGACGGAGGGCGTCGATGACGCCGGGGACGATGATCTGCTCGAAAGGCCCCAGGTCGACGAAGAAGAGCCCCGTGCCCACGCCCGAAGCTGCGAGCGACTCGTAGTATTCGAAGTAGGCGGCGGTCGCCTGATCGGTCGGGTTGATCAGCGTCACCTCGCTCTGGAACCTCGTCGTCTCGACCAGTGCCGGCACCCCGACCGTCCCTTCGATGCTCTCCTCGGCAACCGGCGGAACGAAGGAGCCGTCGGACGTCCTGTTGTCGTTGAAGACGGCGTACGAGTAGAACGGATCGGAGCCTGCGACGCGCTCGACGATGGCCCATGCCTCGTCCCAGCCCGAGCCGCTCGCCGAGAGAATCCGGTTGATCTGCGTCCACTCCCCCGGGCCGAGCGTGAAGTCGGGCTTCACCGTCCCGGCGTCCGTGCCGTCCCCTTTGACGAGGTAGATCCTGAGGGTCACCGGGCCCCCCGTCCCCGCGTTGAGAAGGGCGAGGTTACTCCGGTCGGCGGAGTTCTCGCGCAGCCCGAGCAGCGCCACGCGCTCGGAGGTGAGGCTCGTCGGGTCGACACCCGAATAGGCGAGGCCGGCGCGCCCGCTTCCCGACGGCGCGGTCGTTCGAGCCACGGCGAAGCCCGCGTCGGCCGACGATAGACCGCCGAAGGTCACGCGGAGAGAGCCTCCCTGCGTCGTCCCGGACGGGATCCCCATCCCCTGCGTTCTCAGATAGGCGATCACGTCGTTGATGCGGGTCTGGCGGCCGGGGCCGAGGGAGAGCGAGGTCGTCCCGGTCCCCAGGCCTCCGTATCCCGGCGCGGCCGTGTAGCGCAAGGTCACCGTGGCGGTCGTCGTCCCCCGGTTGGTGAGCGTCAGCTCCGTCGAGAAAGTCTGAACGCCGGAGACCCGGACGTCGATGACGACCGGGACGAGGCGTGTGACCGAGGTCCCGCCGCCTCCCGCAGGCTGGGTGATCGTGACCGTCCGGCTGATCGTCGAGGACCCTCCCGAGTTCTGTGCCTGAAGCGTTGCCGTGTACTTGCCAGCGCTCCCGTAGACGTGCGTCGGGTTCTGGGCCGTCGAGGTGTTCGACCCCCCGGAGGCCGGATCGCCGAAGCTCCAGGACCAGCTCGTCGGGGTGCCGCGGGAGCGGTCGCTGAAGATCACCGGCTGGCCGGCGAGCGGCGTCACCGGCGAGACGGCGAAGTCGGCGACCGGCGCCCCGCCCCCTCCCGGCGTGCCGAGGACCGTCAGGAGAACCCGCGGGCTGTGGCCGAGGATGAAGCGGTTGTTCGACGGCTTTCCGACGACGTACGTGGCGTCCTCGCTCCCGTTCACCGTCACGATGGCCCCGAGGTAATAGGTCCCCGCTGCCACCGAGGGCGGAACCGAGAGCGGCGTGCCGTTCACCGCGGCCTCGCCGTCCACTTCCGCGCTGGAATAGTTTGCCGAGCCGATCGCGATGTCGCTCGGCTGTGGATACTGCCGTCCGCTCGCCGACGGCCAGACGTAGAACATGACGACGATGTTGCTGGCCACCTGGCTCCCGACGTTCTGGATGAGCCAGCCGTCGAGCGTGAACGCCTCGCCCGGAGTCACCGACTCCTTCGAGAGCTTCGCGTAGTACTGCTCGTACTTTCCGCTCCCGTACGTGAAGGGGTAGATGGCGATGTCCGTGAGGCTCTGTGCGAAGGACGGGTACTCCGCCCGGACGGACTTCGCGTCGATGCGCGTGACGTACACCGTCGTGTCGTCGTTCGAGTAGTTCATCGTCGAGAAGGAGGACCGCCCGCCTTCGAGCTGAAAGATGTGGTGGAGCCCCAGGGTGTGCCCCGCCTCGTGGAGGACCGTCGCCTGGATGATCGCCTTCCCGCCGCGCTGGTCGTTCCCGATCGCGTACCAGTCGGGCGTCCACCCGCCCCCGAAGTCTGCGTTGATGACCACGTCGGTCTCGGTGAAGCTGCTGCAGCCGTCCGGCTTGTAGTCGACGCACTCGTTGAAGCTTCCGAAGGAGGCGTCGGGGAACATGACGGCCCGGCCGAAGAGGCCCGGCTCCATCTCGAAGCCGTACTGGGCCATCGACTGGTCCGAGCTGATGAAGACGTTCAGCTCGTTGACGCCGTTGCGGCTCCCGAGCCCGCCGCCGCCGTCCACGGAGACGTTGAAGAGGCGGACGTACCGGTTCCACTCGTTCAGCATGTCGGCGGCGGCCTGCTTGTCGGCCGTGGTGCCGGTTCCGCGGACCACGTAGTTCCGCACGATGCCGGTCTGGTAGCCACACCAGCAGCCCTCATTATCGACGCGTCCCGCTCTGGCCGAGGCCTGGGCTTCGGCGCGTTCGGGCGCGGCGACCAGGAGGGAAAGGCCGAGAAGAATCGGGGCGAAAGAGGCGAGAGACCGGTGAATTCCCGCGCTCATGGCATTCACCTCGCCGGCCGCGGCTCGCGGGACGATCGGGCAAACTCGCGAAGGACCTCGCGGTCGACCGGCTCGCCGCGAAGCGTGAGAGTCCTGGTCGGCGAAGGCTTAAGGCGCGAGCGCGGCGCCTTGACGACATTCCCTTCGGCGTCGCGGTAGACGGGCGGCGAGATCCTGGTGGGAGCCTTTTCTTCTTCTCCCCCGCCGGGTCGTAATTCCGGTTCGGCTGAAAAGCGGACGAGCGAAGGCGTCAGGGCCGGAATCGTCCGCCGGCCCCGGAAGAGGACACCGTTCGGGGCACGTTCCAGACAGCGTCCGTCGGCATCGACGAGAACCATTCGACCGCTCGTCTCCTCCTTCACCTCCCGGAACAGCCCCTGCTCGGTCCCTACGATTGGAGAGGCATAGGCCCGGGCCGGGTCGAGAGCCGAGAGGACGTACGTCCCTCCGACCTCGAAGTGCGGCGTGTGGGTGACCTCGATCGTCCTCCCGTCGACGGTGCCCCCGGCGACGCGCAGCGTCTTCTGGCCCGCCTTCTCTCCCGACCAGACTTCGAGGACGTCGAAGGTGACGTAGGTCCAGATCATCTTTCTCTGGGCGTCCCAGCGGCACTCCGTGCTTCGGACTTTTCCGACGAAAACCTCGTGCCCCCGCCGGAAGACCTCGTCGAGC
>JBLMYG010000466.1:0-7806 GCA_050258155.1 Acidithiobacillales bacterium | reverse complement strand
CTGCCGGCCGGTCTCCTCGCGATCCTGGTTCTCGTCTGGCCCGGAAATTACGGCGGGGCGCTGGTGGAGCGAATCAGATGTCGGGCAGCCGCTCTCGCAATCGCGCTGGGCGCGGCCAGCGTCGTCGTCCTCGCCGCCTACAGGGTGCCTTCGCACTCCTGGTACTGGCCGATCGGGCTGAAGCTCGTGCGCAAGATGGTGGCCGGTGGCTACCCTTCGTTCCTTCTCGGCGAATACGGGCGCGGCTGGCTCCATTACTTTCTGGTCGCAACTCTCGTGAAGATCCCTCTTCTGCCGCTCGGAGCAGCGCTGGCCGGAGGCGTGATCGCGCTCAGATGCCGGCGGGCGGTGCCGCCGGCACTGCCGCTCGTCCTCCTCCCGGCCGTCGGCTTGTTTGCTGCGGCGTCTCTGAGCCGTTATGACCTCGGGTTCAGGCACGTTCTCCCGATCGTTCCGGCCTTTTCTCTACTGGCGGGTTTCGCCATCTCGAGGTTGCGGCCCTTCCTGCGGGCGGCGGCGGTTTTCGCGTCCGTCGTCTACATGCTCACCCTCGGAGACGGAATCCCTTACGGCAACGAGCTGGCCCGCCTCGGCGGCGGCATCGACAGAATTCTTTCCGACTCGAACGTCGACTGGGGCGAGGATGTTCCGCTCCTCGCCGAATGGCGAGCGGCGCACCGCGAGGGGGCGTGGGCGGCGGCCGTCGTCTCGCCTCTCCCTTTGTCCGCCTCGGGGCTCGATGCCATAGAGCTCCCCGGCACGACACCACACGCGCCGGCCGGACGGCGGCCTCTTCCCCCCGACCTCCGCTGGGTCGCGATCTCGACGATGGACTTGCAGGGAACGCTCTTCCCCGACCACGACCGCTACGCACTCTTCAGATCGCGGAAGCCCGCGGCAGTCGTCGGGGAGACGATTCGCGTCTTCGACCTCTCGGGAGATCCGGAGGGGAGGCGACGACTCGATGAGATTCGGGAGCGGACGGCGGCCCTGTGAGATCCGCTCTGAGCGGGGCGGGGGTAGATCCCATTCTCACGTTGTCGTCACGAGGTCGGTGGCGAGGAGGTGCGGGGCCGAGGGGAGAACCTCAGAGAAGCGTCGCCAGCCAGATGTCGGCCTCGGTCACGCGGCGGGAGAAGAAAGCGGTCTTACCGTCGCGCGTCAGGCGGGGCGGGCCGAGGACGTCGCGCACCGTCTCGTAGACCTTCCGGACCTCCTTCGACCGGCGGTCCACGACAAGGAATTCTCTTCCCCGGGCGACGAAGAGGATTCGCCGGCCGTCGGGGAGGAAGACCGGCCAATCTCCGACATCGGTCAGCCGCGTGTATGAGGCGGTTCCGATGTCATACGCGACGACACCTTTTCCGCCGTACCCGGTCTGTCCGGCAAGAGTCCCCCCGTCCGGCGACCAGTCGTTCACGACGAACGGCTGGAGTGCCGGCTCGGGGGGCGAAAGCCTAACCGGCGTCTGAGAGGCCCACGGCTTGCTGGGATCGAAGACGTAGGCTAATCCTCCCGGCTCCAGGGCGTTGAAGGTGGCCAAGCGCGAACCGTCCGGGGCCCACGCGCAAAAGCCGGCCTCGGCTTCAGTCATCTGTGTAAGGTCGCTGCCGTCCGGGTGGATCTTCCAGAGCTGCATTCGGCCGCTCCGGGTCGAGAAGAAAGCGATCAATCTTCCATCTGGCGACCAGCGCGGCACGCGATCGATAGCCGCGCCGGAGGTGAGCTGCCGGAGACCCGTCCCGTCGGCCTTGACGATGTAGAGGTGGCCCTCCGGCTGAACGCGCGAGTAGAAGACGACCTGGCTGCCGTCGGGCGACGGATCGGGTGACGACCATTGGCGGGACCCGCTCGTGACGGGAATGGCGTCTCCCGTGACTCGCCCCGCCGCCGGGTCGATCGGGAGCTTCTGGATGTTCATCGTCATCAGGGCCGAGCAGTAGGCGATCCGCTTTCCGTCGGCCGAGAGGCTCGGATGAGCTACGAAGGGAGCGGGCGTGGTGATTGCCTCCGGTTCGCCCTCCGGGTCTCCGGAATCCTCGTCCACGCGGACGCGCCAGAGGTTCATGCTCCCGCCGCGGTCGCTCGCGAAGTAGAGAAAGCCGTCCCGGGACCAGAAGGGGCTCCAGTCGGTCGCGGCGTCTCGAGTGACGGGGACAGCGGCGCCCCCTTTCGGCGGGATCGTCCAGATGTCCAGTTTCCGCTGGTTCCCGGAGCGTCCAACGAAAGCAATCCGGCGCCCGTGGGGTGACCAGACCGGCTGCACCGCATTCGGCGCGTCGAGGTGCCGCATCTCGCCGCTCGCCACCTGCGCCACGAAGAGGGAGCTGTCCCCCTCCCAGTTGAGCGGCATGAGCTGGACGTTCTCCGACGCGAAGACGATCTCCTTTCCGTCGGGAGACCACGACGGGTTGAACCCGGTATGCGTCACTCGACGAACCGCCTCGCCGGTCCTCCCCATGACGAAGAGACCACCCCCCTCCCGCTCGGACCGAAGGGCGATCCGCTCCCCGTCGGGGGAGAAGACCGGCTCGTCGTCGTCGGCCGGGGAGTCGGGCGTCAGGTTGATCGGTCTCTGTCCGCCGATGCCTTGAAGATAGATGTCCTTCTGGCCGGCGACGTTCGACGCATAGACGACCCACTTTCCGTCCGGGGAGAGGCTCGGGTACTGCTCCACTCCGGAGAGCCCGGTCACCTGGGCGAAGGTGGCGGCCGGCGGAGCCTTCGAACCCTGTCGCACGTCCCACACTCGGAACGTGAGGAACAGAAGTCCCGCGGCGGCGGCGACGAGAACCGCGGAGACGACGATTCTCTTTGGGAGTCTCCTCGGAGCAGCGGAGGGCTGCAGGGCGCGAGGCGGGCCTTCCACTCCGGACGGCTCTCCGAGCTCCTCGAGGTCGTTTCTGAGGTCGAGCGTGTTCTGGTACCGGCGGGCAGGGTCTTTCGCGAGGCAGTGGCGGAGGATTCGGTCGAGCTCGGCCGGGAGCCGCGGGTTCACCTCGGAGGTCGGAGGCGGCGTGTCCTTCAGGATCGAGGAGATGACCGAGACGGCGGTTTCGCCGCGGAAGGGACGTCTTCCCGTCGCCATCTCGTAAAGGACGACGCCGAGGGAGAAGATGTCGGAGCGGTGGTCGACGGGCCGCCCCTCGGCCTGCTCCGGCGACATGTACGCCGCCGTTCCGACGATCCCCGTCAGCTCGCCGAGCGATGCGGTGACGGCGAGGCTGGTCTGCGGCGAGTCGTCCGAGGGGTTCCGGAGCTTGGCCAGGCCGAAGTCCAGCACCTTCGCACGCCCATCCGTCGTGACCATGACATTGGCGGGCTTCAGGTCGCGGTGGACGATTCCCCGTTGATGTGCCGCCGCGACGGCGTCGGCGAGCTCGACCGAGATCGCCCGGAATCGGGGAAGCGGAAAGCCCTCGGCCGGGATCAGGGCCGCGAGCGTGTCTCCCTTCACGAGCTCCATCGTCAGGAAGTGGACTCCGTCCGCCTCCTCGACCGAGTAGATCGTGACGACGTTCGGGTGGTTGAGCGCGGCGACCGCCCGGGCCTCTCTCCGAAACCGCTCGAGGCGTTCGGGGTCAGAGGCGACGTCGGGTGGCAGGACCTTCAGGGCGACGCGGCGGCCGAGACGGGTGTCCTCCGCTTCGTAGACCTCCCCCATCCCGCCGTGGCCGAGCGAGCCGGTGATCCGGTAGTGGAGGAGTGTCGTCCCGATCATCCAGACAGCCCCCCGCGATGTCGTCCCCGTTCCGATCAGTATCCGCCCTCCCACCATGGACCGGCAAGGAAAGCGCCCGAAGGCGCGGGCGCCGCTATGCCGCGTCGACGCGGGCCGGCGGCGCCGGGGTCGCCGGCTCGTACCCGAGGTTCGGCGCGAGCCAGCGCTCAGCCTCGGCGAGGCTCATCCCCTTTCGCCGGGCGTAGTCTTCGACCTGGTCCTTCCCCAGCCGGCCCACGGCGAAGTACTTCGCCTCTCGGTGAGAGAAGTAGAAGCCGCAGATGGAGGCCGCCGGGTGCATGGCGAAGGTCTCCGTCAACCTGATCCCAGCTCTCTCCGTCGCCTTCAGGAGGGTGAAGAGGGTCCGCTTCTCGGAATGGTCCGGGCAGGCGGGGTAGCCCGGGGCCGGCCTGATGCCGCGGTACCGCTCGCGGAGCAGCTCCTCCGTGGAAAGCTTCTCGTCTCGCCCGTAGCCCCACGCGGAGCGGGCCTCCTTGTGCAGCTTTTCGGCGAAGGCTTCCGCGAGGCGGTCGGCGATGGCCTTCACGAGGAGGGCGCTGTAGTCGTCGTGGGTCGAGGCGAAGCGGGCGGCGAGCTCGTCGGCGCCGTGCCCGGCCGTGACGGCAAAGGCGCCGAGGAAGTCTGCCCGGCCGCTCGCGCGGGGCGCCACGAAGTCAGCCAGCGACAGGTTCGGCAGCCCGTCGGTCCGCGGCGCCTGCTGGCGGAGCATAGGGAACGTGGCCAGAAGGCGCGTCCGGGCGCCGTCGGCGAAGAGCTCGATGTCTTCGCCGACCGCATTGGCCGGGAAAAAGCCCAACACGCCCCGCGCCGTCAGGAGTTTCTTCGAGACGATCTCGTCGAGGAGGCGCCGGGCGTCGTCGAAAAGCTCCCTCGCTTTCGGTCCGGTCGCGGGGTCATCGAGGATGTCGGGGTACCGCCCGCGAATCTCCCACGCGTGAAAGAAGGGAGACCAGTCGATGTAAGGGAGGAGGGCGGCGAGCGGCTCCTCCTCGACAGTTCTCACGCCGCTGAAGGACGGAACCGGAATGTCCGCGCCCGCCCAGTCGAAGCGCGGGCCCTTCTCCCGGGCCTCGGCGATCGTGAGGAGCGGCCGGGCGCTCCGCCGCACGTGCTCGTTCCGAAGGCTCTCCTGCTTCGCCCGGTTCTCGGAGTCGAAGCGCCCCGCCTTCTCCCGCGACAGGAGGCTCGAGACGACGCCCGCCGCGCGGGAGGCGTCGGGGACGTGCACGACCGGCCGCCCGTAGGCCGGGGCGATCTTCACGGCCGTGTGGAGGGGGCTCGTCGTCGCGCCGCCGATCAGGAGCGGGACGGCGAGCCCTTCGCGCTCCATCTCCCGGGCGACGTGGACCATCTCGTCGAGCGAGGGGGTGATCAGGCCGGAGAGGCCCACGACATCGGCCTTCCTCTCCCGCGCCGCCTTGAGGAGCCTGTCCGCCGGCACCATGACGCCGAGGTCCACGACCTCGTAGTTGTTGCAGGCGAGGACGACGCCGACGATGTTCTTTCCGATGTCGTGGACGTCCCCTTTCACGGTCGCGAGGAGGACGGTCCCCTGCGTCCGGCTCGCTCCGGAGGCCTTCTCGGCCTGGAGGAACGGCTCGAGATACGCGACGGCGCGCTTCATGACGCGGGCGCTCTTGACGACCTGCGGAAGGAACATCTTCCCCGCTCCGAACAGCTCGCCCACGACGCCCATGCCGGCCATGAGCGGTCCCTCGATGACGGCGAGCGGCTGGCCGTATCGCTTCCGGGCCTCTTCGACGTCCGCCTCGACATGATCCACGAGTCCGTGAACGAGCGCGTGCGCGAGCCGCTCATCCACCGGGAGACTCCGCCAGGCGTCGGCTCTCGGCTCGGCCTTCTCCTCGCGCGACACCGTCCCCGCGAAGGCGATCAGGCGCTCCGTCGCGTCCGTCCGCCGGTTCAGGAGGACGTCCTCGACCCTCTCGAGGAGGTCGGCGGGGATCTCTTCGTAAACGGCGAGCTGGCCGGCGTTCACGATCCCCATGTCGAGGCCCGCGCGGATTGCGTGGTAGAGGAAGGCCGCGTGCATCGCCTCGCGGACCGGCTTGTTCCCCCGGAAGGCGAAGGAGACGTTCGAGATGCCGCCGCTCGTCCGGACGCCGGGGAGCTCGGCCTTGATCCGCCGGACCGCCTCGAGGAAGGCAACACCGTAGTCGGAATGTTCTTCAATGCCTGTACCGACGGTGAGAACGTTGGGGTCCATGATCAGATCCTCGGCCGGGAAGCCCGCCTGTTCGGTCAGGAGCCGGAAGGCGCGCTTCGCGATGGCGACCTTCCGCTCCACCGTCGTGGCCTGTCCCTCCTCGTCGAAGGCCATGACGACGGCCGCCGCGCCGTACCCGCGGATCTTCCGTCCCTGCTCGAGGAAGGCCGTCTCCCCCTCCTTCAGCGAGATCGAATTGACGACCCCCTTCCCCTGAAGGCACTTGAGCCCCGCCTCCAGAACCTCCCAGCGGGAGCTGTCGATCATGATCGGCAACCGCGCGATGTCGGGCTCGGAAGAGAAGAGGTTGAGGAACTCCGTCATTGCGGCGGAGGCGTCGAGCATTCCCTCGTCCATGTTCACGTCGAGGAGGTTGGCGCCCCCCTCGACCTGCTGGCGGGCGACGGCGAGGGCTCCCTCGTAGTCGCCGGCGGCGATCAGCTTCGCGAACCGGGGCGACCCCGCCACGTTCGTCCGCTCCCCGATCAGGGTGAAGTTCGAGTCGGTACGAATCGAGAAGGGCTCGAGGCCGGAGAGGCGGAGTGTCTTCTGGACGAGCGGCACCTTCCGCGCCGGCACCCCCCGCACCGCCTCCGCGATGGCCCGGATGTGCGCGGGCGTCGTCCCGCAGCAGCCGCCGACCACGTTCACCCAGCCGCTCCGGGCGAAGCCCCCGAGATCCTCCGCCATCCTTTCCGGCGTTTCGTCGAAGCCGCCGAAGGCGTTCGGCAAACCGGCGTTCGGGTAGGCGCTGACGAAGAGCGGCGCGATCGAGGAGAGCTCCTCGACGTAAGGCCGCATTTCCTTCGCGCCGAGGGCGCAGTTGATCCCGACGGAGAGGAGCGGAAAGTGGGAGACGGAGTTCCAGAAGGCCTCGACCATCTGTCCCGAGAGAGTCCGGCCGCTCCGGTCTGTGATCGTGACCGAGAGCATCACGGGGACGCCGGCCCCGCGCTCTTCGAAGAGCCGTCCGGTCGCGTAGAGCGCCGCCTTGGCCACCAGCGTGTCGAAGACCGTCTCGACGAGGAGCAGGTCGACGCCGCCGTCGAGAAGGCCACGG
The DNA here is from genome assembly GCA_050258155.1 of Acidithiobacillales bacterium. Classification (GTDB taxonomy): domain Bacteria; phylum Acidobacteriota; class Thermoanaerobaculia; order UBA5066; family UBA5066; genus DAOMFB01. The sequence continues at coordinate 777 of JBLMYG010000466.1, read as the reverse complement.
ACCTGTTCGCGGTAGGCGGCAACGAAATCGTCCCAGCGGTTGTCGCGTTTCCGGGAGCTTGACGCGTCGATGGCGAGCGAGGCGGTCCGGTTCGTCGGCCCGACGGAGCCGGCCACGAACGCCTCGCGCCCCGGGTTCTCGCGGACGAACCGCTCCACGGCGCGCCGGGCGACACGCGCTGCGGTGACGTTCATCTCGTAGACGAGGGGAACGAGGCCGTAGTCGGCCATCGAGATCCCGTTCGCGTTGAAGGTATCGGTCTCGACGAGGTCGGCCCCGGACTCGAGGTACTCGCGGTGGATCTCCTCGACGACGACGGGGCGCGTCAGGACGAGGAGGTCGTTGGCCCCTTTCAGCTCCTTCGGGTGATCCCGGAACCGCTCTCCCCGGAAGTCGGCCTCCGTGAGATTGCGCGCCTGCACCATCGTTCCCATCGCCCCGTCGAGGACGAGGATCCGACGCGACAGGATGTCACGGAGCCGGGCCCCGTCCGTCACGGCCCCTCCGTCCTTCCGCCGGGGAGCCCGAGCGCCTGGAGGATCCGGCCGACCGCGTCGTACCGCGCCATCGGCATGATGTGCAGGCCTCGGGCCCGCTCGCGGATCGCGCGGGCGAGCTCGACCGCGATGGCGAGGCCCTCCTCGGCCTCGAACTCGGGTCCCTTCTCCGCCGCCTTCCGCATCCGGTCGAGGATTCCCTCCGGGACGACCATGCCGGGGACCTCGTTCGCGAAGTAGAGGGCCTGCCGGAGGCTCTTCGGCGGGATGAGGCCGATCA
>JBLMYG010000465.1:0-3009 GCA_050258155.1 Acidithiobacillales bacterium | reverse complement strand
CGAGGTCATCTGACGTGAAGAAGAAGAAGGTTCCGTTCACCGGGAAGCTGCGGATCCGCCGCGGCGATGCCGTCATCGTCACCGCGGGGAAGGACCGCGGCGCCTCCGGAAAGGTCCTCCGGGTCCTGCCGGAAAAGGGGCGCCTCATCGTCGAGGGCGTGAACAAGATCAAGCGCGCCACGCGTGCAAACCCGCAGAAGAACATCAAGGGGGGGCTTCTCGAGCGCGTGGCGCCCATTGCGGTGGCGAACGTCCAGCTCCGGGACCCCGAGACCGGGAAGGCGACCCGGATCGGCGTCCGGCAGGAGGGCGAAGAACGGGTGCGCTTCGCCAAGAAGAGCGGCGTGACGATCTCGGCCGTGACGGCCGCGTCGGAGGAGTGAGCGATGCCGGCGCGTCTCCTCGAGAAGTACAGGACGGACGTGGTCCCGGAGCTCAAGAAGGAGTTCGGAATCACGAATCCGATGGCGGTTCCCAGAATCGAAAAGGTCATCCTCAACATGGGGATCGGGGACGCCATCCAGAACGCCAAGCTCGTCGACGCCGCCGCCGAGGAGCTGACGAAGATCGCCGGCCAGCGGGCGGTCGTGACGAAGGCGAAGAAGTCGATCGCCTCCTTCAAGCTCCGCGCGGGAATGCCGATCGGGTGCCGCGTCACGCTCCGGGGGGACCGGATGTACGAATTCCTCGACCGGCTGATGAACGTCGCCCTCCCCCGAGTCCGCGACTTCCGCGGCGTGCCGACCCGGTCGTTCGACGGCCGGGGGAACTACACCCTGGGCGTCAGGGACCACCTCATCTTCCCCGAGATCGATCCCGCCAAGATCGAGAAGTCCCGGGGTCTCAACGTCACGATCGTCACGACGGCCGGCTCGGATGACCGGGCCCGGGTGCTCCTCCGGGAGCTCGGAATGCCGTTCGGACGCTGATCCAAGGAGCTGACACCATGGCTCGCCGCGCCGCAATCATCAAAGCGAACTCGAAGCTGAAGTACGCCATTCGAAAGCGCCACCGCTGCCGGCGCTGCGGGCGTCCCCGGGGCTTCCTTCGGAAGTTCGGCCTCTGCCGGATCTGCTTCCGCGACCTGACGCTCGGCGGTTACATCCCGGGCGTGTCGAAGGCCTCGTGGTGAGGAGGGACGACGAATGAGCATGTCGGATCCGATCGCCGATCTCCTCGCCCGCGTGCGCAACGCGCTCTCTGCCCGACACGAGAAGACGGACGTCCCGTCGTCCCGCTTCAAGGTGGAGCTGGCGCGCATCCTGAAGGACGAGGGGTACATCAAGAACTTCAAGGTGATGGACGACCGGGGCGGGAGCCTCCTCCGTCTCTACCTGAAGTACGACGAAACCGGCAACCCGGTCATCCACGGTCTCGCCCGCACGAGCAAACCGGGGCGCCGCCTCTACCGCCGCAAGGACGCGCTTCCGGAGGTGCTCGGCGGCCTCGGCATCTCCATCGTCTCCACGTCGCAGGGCCTCCTGACGGGGCAAGACGCCCGGAGGCGGGGCGTCGGCGGCGAGGTCGTCTGCACGGTCTGGTGAGGGCCGAGGAGAACACCATGTCCCGAGTAGGGCGCAAGCCAATCACGATCCCGCAAGGGGTCGACGTCCACATCGGCACGGACGCCATCCAGGTGAAGGGCCCGAAGGGCGCCACCACCGCGCCGATCCTCGGCGGGATCTCCGTCGTCGCGACGGACGGACGACTCCAGCTCTCCCGGGCCGGGGACGAGAAGAAGGAGAAGGCGATCCACGGGCTGAACCGCGCTCTCCTCATGAACGCCGTCCTCGGCGTCACCGAGGGATTCAAGCGCGAGATCGACCTCGTCGGCATCGGCTTCAAGGCCGAGAAGAAAGGGAGGGAGGTCGTCTTCAGCGTCGGCTACTCCCACCCGGTCCGTTTCCCCGAGCCCGACGGGATCACGATCAGCGTGGCGGCGGACGCGAAGGCGAAAGACATCACCCACATCGTCGTTTCCGGCGTCGACAAGCAGAAGGTCGGCCAGACGGCGACCGAGATCCGCGGCATCCGGCCCCCCGACCCGTACAAGCTGAAGGGCTTCCGCTTCGTCGGCGAGGTCCTGAAGAAGAAGGCCGGCAAGGCGACCGGGAAGTAAGGACGGCGTATGGACAAGGCGTTCGAGCGGCGCGAGGCGCGCGAGCGGATCCACCGGAGGATCCGCCTGAAGGCGAAAGGGACGGCCGACCGGCCGCGGCTCTGCGTGACGCGCTCGCAGAGATACATCTCGGTACAGCTCATCGACGACGGGGCGGGGCGGACGATCGCGGCCGCCTCGTCTCGCGAGGGCGACGTGAAAGGCCCGGCGAAGAGCGCGGCGAACAAGGCCGCGGCTGCGAAGGTCGGCGCACTGATCGCCGAGCGGGCGATCGGAAAGGGAGTCTCCGCCGTCGTCTTCGATCGCGGAGGGCACCTCTACCACGGCAACGTCAAGGCGCTGGCGGATGCGGCCCGCGAAAAGGGGTTGAAGTTTTGAGCACGAACGTGACGCCCGGCAGCCGGCCTCCCCGGTACAACCGTCCTTCCCGTCCGTCCGGACCGCCTCCCCCCGTCCGGCAGCCCGGACAGCTCGGGGAGGGGCGCGCCGGCGCCGACCTGATCGACCACGTCGTCCACATCAACCGGGTGACGAAGGTCGTCAAGGGCGGCAAGAACTTCTCCTTCTCCGCACTCGTCATCGTCGGCGACGGTAAGGGCCGGGTCGGCTACGGCGCGGGGAAGGCGAAGGAGGTCCCGATGGCCATCAAGAAGGGGATCGAGATGGCCAAGAAGACCATGATCTCCGTCCCGCTCAAGGGGTCGACGATCCCCCACCCGGTGATCGGCCACTACGGCGCGGGCCGGGTCCTCCTGAAGCCGGCCTCGGAGGGGACGGGCGTCATCGCGGGCGGTGCCGTCCGCGCCGTCCTCGAGTCGGTCGGCGTCCAGAACGTCCTGACGAAGTCGCTCGGCACCACGAACCCGCACAACGTGGTGAAGGCGACCTTC
>JBLMYG010000464.1:0-2719 GCA_050258155.1 Acidithiobacillales bacterium | reverse complement strand
CGACGTCGCCGGGCTCCCTGACAAGGAGCGATCGCGCATTCGCCGGGAGCGGATCGGCTTCGTCTTCCAGGCGCACCAGCTCGTCCCGGTCCTCACGGCTCTCGAGAACGTCGCCCTCGCCCTCTGGATCCGCGATCTGCCCGAGGACGAATGCCGGCGGCGCGCCCTGGACGCGCTGGAAGCCGTCGGTCTCGCGGGGCACCCGGCACGCCGGCCGGGCGCCCTCTCGGGGGGAGAGCGGCAGCGCGTGGCCGTGGCCCGGGCCCTTGTCGGCAGGCCGGCCGTCATCCTTGCCGACGAGCCGACCGCCTCGCTCGACTCGGAGACGGCGCTCCGTCTTCTGGACCTTTTCGAGACGCTTCACCGCGAGCGCGGCGTGGCGTTCGTCTTCTCCAGCCACGATCCGCGGATCGTCGGCCGGGCGCGCCGGAGGCTGAAACTCCGCGACGGACGGATCGAGTCGGACGACGGGGCGGCCGGCAGCGGGAGCGCGGCGTGAGCCTCCGGTGGTGGCGGCTCGCCGGCAGGAACCTCCTCCGCCACCGGCGGCGGACCTTCCTGACCGGCTCGATCGTCGTCGTCGGGTTCGTGGCGGTCACGATGACCGCCGGCTTCATGGCGCAGACCTTCGATTCTCTTCGGAAAACGACCGTCGAGACCCTGGGCGGGGAGATCAGCCTCCTCAACCCCCGCGCGGCGGGGAAGACGGAGGAGGAGGCGCAGGCTTATCTCCTCGATGACTGGGAGGGGCTGGCCCGGCTCGTCCGGAAGGACCCCAGGGTGGTCCGGATCATCCCGAAGCTCTCCTTCTTCGGCCTGGCCGTGAGAGGGGACCGGAGTGCGGCCTACATGGGGACCGGAACGGACCCGAAGCTGGAGCGCGAGGCCGGGTTCCTGCCGCAGCTGGTCATCGCCGGCTCGTTCTTCGACAGTCCGGACGGAGACGAAGTGATGCTCGGGGCGGGAGTCGCCCGGGCACTCGGCGCCCGGGCGGGGGACCTCGTCACGGTGATGTCGACGATGGCGGACGGATCCCTCAACGCGGTCGACGTCACCGTCGCGGCGATTCTCCAGTATCCGATCCGGGAGATCGACGACCGGGTCCTCTTCCTGCCGTACCGTGCAGCGGCGCGCCTCCTCGGCGCCGAAGGGAAGGCGAGCACGCTGGCTGTCCGACTCGCGGAGACCGGGGAGACCGAGGCGGTCGCCCGGGAGATCGCGGCCGAGGCTCGGGCGGCGGGGCGGCCGGTGGCCGTCAGGACCTGGCTGGAGTCCGCGGCCTTCTACAAACAGGTCCGGCTTCTCTACATCGCGATCTTCCTCTTCACCGGTCTCGTCCTGGCCGTCGTGATCGTTCTCGCCGTCGCCAACACGATGACGATGTCGGTTTTCGAGAGGACGCGCGAGATCGGCACCCTTCTTGCCATCGGGATGGAGCGGCGGCGGGTGAGGCGCCTGTTTCTCTACGAAGGGCTTCTCCTCGCCCTGGCCGGCACGCTCGTCGGCGCCGTGCTCTCCCTTCTTCTCCGGTCGGCGCTCAACGCCTCCGGGCTCGAGATGCCGACGCCACCCGGCGGGACGCGCAACATTCCTCTTCACATTCGCTTCTTTCCCATGGCCTACGCGGCGGGCTTCCTGATGATGACGGCGACGCTCCTCGTGGCGTCGTGGTGGCCCGCGCGCCGGGCGGCCAATCTGAATCCGGTCGAGGCGCTCGCCCATGTCTGACCTGCGGCCCGCTCTGGCAGCCTTTCTCGTCGCGGGCATTGCGCTGGCGTCGCCAGAGGCTCCGGAGCTCCTCCGGAAGGCGGAGAGGGTGCGGGAGGCGCTCGACGAGGGGGTGCTGAAGATCCGGGTGACGCTCGAGGGGGGCGGGGCGCCGGGACCCTCCCCGACGAGCTCGCTCTTCGAGGTTGCCGTCAAGGGACGGCGCTCGCGGGTGAAGTTCCTCGGGGCCGGCGACGCCGGGAAATTCGTCGTGTCGACGGGTACCGACTCGTGGCTGCTCCTCCCGACCGCGCGGAACCCGATCCGGATTCCGCCGAGCTACCGGCTCCGGGGAGGTCTCTCCGTCGCCGAGATCTCGCAGCTCCGGTTCGTCGACGACTACGACGCGGTCAGAGAGCGCGAGGACGACCTCGCCGGACGGCCCTGCGCCGTCTTCCGGCTCACGGCGAAGAAAGGGGCGAAGGTTCCGTATCCCGTCGTCCGGGTCTGGGTGGACGAGAAGGACGCGCTTTTCAGGAAGGCGGTCTTCCTCCTCGCCTCGGGGCGGACGGCGAAAGAGGTCACCTTCGAAGGCTACAGGACCTTGAAAGGCATCCTGCTGCCCGGCCGGATGACCATCAGCGACAAGCTTCGCCCGGGCACGACCGTCGTCGAGTTCCTCGACGTGGAGCGCCGCGCCGTTCCGGAAGCCTGGCTCGACCCGCGCACGGCGCGGGAGGATTGACTCAGCTCTTCACTCCGCTCTCCGTCGTGATCGTTTCGAGGCCGTGGCCGCCCGGCCCCGTCTCGCTCCGGTGGAGACGCCAGGAGAAGAAGAGGCCGAAGAAACCGAGGAGCGAGAAGAGCCACATGCCGGCGGCGTAGCCGCCTGGGTTCCGCGCGCTGGCGTGGAAGAGGTCGTTGAGGGCTCCGATGGCCCAGCTGACGGCGGCCCACCCGATCTGCTGGCAGAGGGTCATCAGCGCGTACGCCGTCCCGAGTCTCTTCTCGT
>JBLMYG010000463.1:0-4868 GCA_050258155.1 Acidithiobacillales bacterium | reverse complement strand
GGACCTTGTAGATGGCGCCCATTCCCCCTTCGCCGAGCTTCCCGAGGAGCTCGAACTTCTCGTCCAGCTCGGGCAGGTCGGAGCTATCCATCTGTCTCACGTCCGGGAGATGCGCGCGGGCCCCGCATCCACCAGGCGCCAGTCATTCTAAACGCCGAAAACGGCCCCGCTCAGACGCGGATGGCGTCCATCGGCTCCATCCACGACGCGCGGACGGCCGGATAGAGACCCGCGACGACTCCGACGGCGAGCGATGTCACAAGCCCGGCCGTGACGCCGGCGACCGAGATGACGGCGGGAGCACCGGCGAGGCGCGCCGCCGTGACGGACAGAAGGGTACCGGCCACGAGCCCGGCCACGCCGCCGAGGACGGCGAGCAGAACGGCCTCCGACACGAAGAGAAGAACGACCTGACGGCGGCGGGCGCCGAGAGCGCGGTGGATCCCCACCTCCCGCCGCCGCTCGCTCACGCTCGCCAGCATCACGTTGAGGATTCCGATCGCACCGACCAGGAGGGAGATGCCCCCCGTCAGCGTGAGCATCAGACGCAGGCTCCGGCTGGCCCGTTCCTTCTCGCGGAGAAGCCGGACCGGCGAAACGACCGCGAAATCACGGACCCCGCGATGGGCCTGAAGAAGGGTCTCCTCGACGGCGCGGGCAGCGCGGAGGTCCTCGTCATCGGACCTCAGCTTGACGAGGATCCGGGTCAGAAAGATCCCGCGCACGTCGTCCGCGGGCGCTCCGAAGCTCGAGGCGGTCCGGAGGGGAATCAGGACCTCGGGTGCACCGGCGCGGGCGACGGACGTCTCCTCCGGCAGGGGGCCGGCCGTCCGGAAGACGCCGACCACCTCGAGGAGCGTGTGCGAAAGCCGGAGGACGGGAGCCGGGGTCTCGGACTGCCGCCGGCCCAGCTTCTTCCAAAGCGACTCGGAGACGAGGGCCACCCGGTCTCCCGCCTCGGCCTCCTGCCCGGAGAACCAGCGTCCCTCCACGAGGGTCACGCCGCGCATCCGGAGTCCCGCGGGTGTCGTCCCGAGGACCCGGAGGCCGCCGCGTCGCACCCCTTCCGCCAGCTCCGTCTCGACCTCCACCTCGGGGAGCGCGTCCCTCACGAACTCGCAGGCCAGGGGAAGATCGAGGGCATCGCGGAAGGCCAGCCCCTTCACATGGAGGCGGCGACCGGCGCTCCCTTCTTCGCCGGACAGCTCCCGCCTCGTCACGATCACGGTGTCGGTCCCGAGGGCGGCAAACCGCGCCTGGATCTCCCGCCGCGTCCCCTCCCCGACGGCCACGATCATCGTCACCGACGCGACCCCGAGGAGGACGCCGACCGCCGAGAGTGCCGAACGAAGGCGGTGGCTCCGGATCTGTCTCGCGGCGAGCCGCAGGGCCGGGCGGAGAGCGAACCTAGCCGACGAGGCGCCCATCCCGGATCCTGAGAATGCGCTCGAAGACCGGCGCCATCTCCTCGTTGTGGGTCACGACGATCAGGGCGACCCCCTCGCGGTTCAGCTCGAGAAGAAGCTGGACGACCTCCCGGCTCGTCTCCGAGTCGAGGTTCCCCGTCGGCTCGTCCGCCAAGAGGAGCCTCGGACGTCCCGCGTAGGCCCGGGCGATGGCCGCCCGCTGCTGCTCTCCTCCCGAGAGCTGCCGCGGCACGTGGTCGAGCCGGTCGCCCAGCCCCACCCGATTCGCGGCATCGCGGGCCCGGGCGGCGGCCTCCGAAGCGGAGAAGCCGCGGTACTCGAGCGGGAGGCAGATGTTCTCCAGGACATCGAACTCGGGGATCAGGTTGTAGCTCTGGAAAACGAAGCCGACCGTCTCGGCCCGGATGTCGGACAGCGCGTCGTCGGACAGCCGCGCGACATCCCGCCCCTCGAGGACGTAGCGCCCTGTCGAAGGGCGGTCGAGGCAGCCGAGGATTCCGAGGAGCGTCGACTTCCCCGACCCCGACGGACCCATGATGCCGATGCGCGCACCCTCGGGAATCGTGAAGCTCACGTCCCGGAGCGCCGGGACCTCGCGCGCAGCGGTCCGGTAGGTCCGGGAAAGGCTCTCGACGTGGCAGAGGGGCTCAGCGCCAGGCCACGACAACGTCGCCCTCTTTGAGCCCTGACCGGACCTCCGTCAGGACGCGACCCTCGACACCCAGCTCGACGGGCTTCTCGGCGAGCCGCCCCCGCACATCCCGGACCTGGCAGACGAAGCGGCCTTCGCGGCGCGCGATGTACTCGCGCGGGATGGCGAGGACTCCGGGCCGCTCCTGTCTCAGGAGAAAGACGCGGGCCGTCATCCCGGGGCGGAGCAGGGCATCCGACCGCGTGAGCGCGAGGCTGACGTTGAAGTACTTCTCCTCCTCGCCCTCCTTCCGGAGGGCGAGCGCGCCGACCTGCTTCAGCTCGGCCGGGTAGACCGCGTCCGGCACGGCCTCGACGAGGACCTCCCCCGCCTTCGATGCTCGAAGGCTCTCGAGGTCCAGCTCCCGGACGCGGGCCCGGACCTCCATCGCAGAAGGGTCTGGCAGCTCGAGGAGGGGATAGTCCTGATAGACCCGGTCGCCGATCTGGGGCTTTCGCGCGCGCCCTTCGATGTTGTTCTCGCGGAGGACCACGAGGCCCGAGCCGGGGGCACGGATCGTGGCATCCGCGACGATCCGCTGGAGGTCCCGGATCCTCGACTCGATCGCGGCCGTCTGGGCGCGGACCTTCTCGATCTCCGAGTCGGCACGCGCGATGGCATGCTGTCCGGCCTCCTCGGTCCGGTGGCGCTCCGCCTCGGCGTCGCCGACGGCCACGCGCGCCTCCTCGAGCTTGGCGGGGAGAACGAAGTCGCGGTACCCCGCGAGCTGCTTCTTGGCCAGAGCGCTCTTCTCGCGCAGCTCCGCCAGCTTCTCGGACGCCGACTTCAGCTCACCGGCGACGTTGTGCCCCGACGCCTGGACGCGCTTCAGGTCCTCGGCATAGCCGCTCCAGCGATGCTCCTCCTCGAGCGCTTTCTGGTACTCCCCCTCGAGGCGGCCCTCCTCCATCGGCCCCTCGCCCTGCTCCGCGGTCCTGAGCCGCAGCTTGGCCCCGGCCACTTTCGACGCCGCCACCGCGTTCTGCTGCTCGATTTTCGCCATCTCCCCGAGCCGGCTCTGCCGCGCCGCCTCGAGCACGGCCTTCTGCCCGGACAGCTCGGCCTGGAGTCGCTCCAGCTCGGCGTTGAAACCGCTCGAGTCGAGACGGACGAGGACATCGCCCTCCTTGACTTCGGTGCCGTCCTCGACGATCCAGAGGATCCGGCCGTCGGCGCCGGGAAGCCGGTTCTTGACGACGATGGAGCGGCTCGCCGCCAGCTCCCCCATCGCCCAGACCCCGCTCCGGACGTCGGTCCGCTTCACGACCCAGGTCTGGACGGAGCTCTCTCCTTTCCGCTCGGCACGCGAAGGCCCCGGCCCGATCAGCCAGATTCCGCCAAGGCCGGCCAGGGTCCCCCCGATCGCAAGAGCGGACCCCCGGTGCTCAGCGAGAACCCGCAGCAGCCGCGCAATCCACGGCATACGTCTCCTTCAGCCAGCCGTCGTACAGGCCCGTCCCGTTCAGAAGACGGTGCGCCGCGGGGAGAAGGTCCCGCTGCGCGGCCAGGAGCGCCACCTGGGCGTTCCGGAGCTCCGTCTCCGCCTCGAGGAAATCGAAGTTGCTCGCGAGGCCGTTCCGGAACTTCGCCTCGGCGATGGCGAGCTTGGAGGCCGCCTGTTCGATCTGCTCCCGCTGGATCGCCTCTTGTTTCCGGAGCCTCTCGAGCTGTCGCCCGAGGGAACGAATCTCGTCGCGCGCCTGCTCCTGCGTCCGGACGAGGGCGCGGGCCGCGACCTCCACCCGGTCGAGGGCGTCCTGGTACGCGGCCCGCTCCGCAGCCCGACGGATCTCGGCCGAACCGGTGACGGAGAGAGCCCACGTCACACCCGACGGAGCCACCGTCCCGGGGAGGACGGTGACCTCTGCGTTGCGGTACGCCATCGTGAACGCAGCATTCAGGTCCGGCAGAATGGCGTGACGGTTGACACGAACCTGCCGGCGCGCTTCCGAGAGGTTCTCCGTCGCGATCTTCACGTCGGGCCGGCCGGAAGTCTCCGCGCCCGGCTCCGGCGGCTTCGGCTGGTCCTTCGGCGTGACCAGCCCCCGGATCGGGAGGGTCGGGGGGAGCCGGAGGGTGAAGCGAACCCGGTCGGACGCATCTCCGAGCTGCTCCGAGACCGAGGCGACGAGGTCGCGCAGGTTCGTCCGCTCGATCTTCGCGCGGAGGACGTCGAGGCTGGAGGCGAGGCCGGCCCGCTCGCGGGCCTCGGTGATCGTCAGCTTCGTTTCCATCGACAGAAGCGACTCGGAGAAGAGGCGATGCCGCTCCTGCAGCTCCTCGAGAGCAGCCAGCTGATCGACGACCCCGAGGAGGCTGGAAAGGCACGTTTGGATCTCCGACAATCCCGTCACCTTCACCTGAGAGGTGGCGGCGTCCAGATTGCTCTGGACGTAGACGGGTGCTACGCCCCGGAGGAGCGGCTGCGAGAGACCCGCGAGGACACCCGACGCCTGGCCGCCGCTGCCGAACTCGTAGAACGGCTCGACGCTCACGTTCGTCCCGATGCTGAAGAGCTTCGAAAGGCGGAGACCCCCCCGGTAGAGATCCGTCGAGGACGTTTCCGTGGCGGGAGCGGGGCTCACACCCTGGCTCGTCGTCGAGCTTCCCGAGCCGAGCGCCGACAGCGTGGGGGTGATCAGGACGGCGAAGTCCTGCCGCGCGAGCTTTTCGTGTCGCTGGCTCCCCTTGACGTTCGTCTCCTGGTCGAGAATCTCGAAAGCGTTCTGCCGCGCCAGCTTCAGAGCGCA
>JBLMYG010000462.1:0-7720 GCA_050258155.1 Acidithiobacillales bacterium | reverse complement strand
AACGGGCGAGACAAAGTCGAACCTGCCGACATCCACAAGACCTCTGTCGGTGAGCTTCAGTTCCGGGATGACGGGGAGGGCGAGGAAGGCGAGGGTCATGAAGGGGTGGTCCATCGTCGCGCCGAGGGACCTCGCCGCCTCGTTCGCCTTCCGCTCGGCGGCGTCCACCTCGGCCATCGGAGCGTTCGACATCAGGCCGCCGACCGGGAGCGCCACCTCGGCCAGAGGCTGCGGGCCGCTCGCGATCACGATGCCCCCTCCGATCTCGGCCGTCCTCCGGACGGCGGTCTCCATCGAGACGTCGTCCGCCCCGAGGACGACGATGTTGTGCGAGTCGTGGGCGACGGAGGAGGCGATGGCGCCCCGCGACAAACCGAAGCCCCGTGCGAAGGCGACGCCGACGTTTCCGGTGCCCCGGTGGCGCTCCACGACGGCCAGCTTCAGCAGGTCGCGCGAGGGATCGGCCACGGCGGCCCCTCCCTCGATCCGGGCCGGCTCCGTCCCCGCGCCCGTCGCGAGAGAGCCGGCGCGGACCTCGATGACCCGGAGCACCGCGCCCGGCGCCGCGGCCATGCCGAGGCGGTCGCGGGAGAAGCCGGCGACGTGGAAGCCGGGCCCCTCCTCCATCCGCCGAGGGGGTACGTCACGGAGCAGCCGGCCCTTCTCGGCGATCCTCTCGCCGCCGAGGACGACGAGGTCGGGCCGGAACTCCTCGAGGCGCGCAGCGGTGACGAGGTCGGCCCGGAAGCCCGGGGCGATCGCGCCCCGGTCCGTGAGGCCGTAGTGACGTGCGCACGACCACGAGGCGATCCGGACCGCGAGGACCGGGTCGAGCCCGAGGCCGATGGCGCGCCGGACGTGATGATCGACGTGGCCGTGCGCGAGGAGGTCCCACGGGTGGCGGTCGTCCGTGGCGAAAGCGAACCGCTCGGAGTTCTCCCGTGTCACGAGGGGCAGCAGGTCGTCGAGGTTCTTCGCCGCCGTCCCCTCCCGGATCCAGATCGACATGCCGAGACGGACCTTCTCGCGCGCTTCGGCCTTCGAGAGACATTCGTGGTCGGACCGCATTCCCGCCCCGATGTAGGCGTTCAGGTCGAGGCCGGAAAGGAGCGGCGAGTGGCCGTCGATCGGGACGCCGCGGCGCCGGGCCCCCTCGACCTTTCCACGGACGGCCGGGTCTCCGAAGAGGAAGCCCGGCACGTTCATCAGCTCGGCGAGGCCGAGGACGCGGGAGAGGCCGTAGAGCGGCTCGAGGTCCGAAGGGCCGAGCGAGGCGCCGGCCGTCTCCAGCGGCGTCGACGGCACGCACGACGGCAGCATCACGAAAACGTCGACGGGGAGGTCTTCGGACGCTTCGACGAACGCCCGGATCCCGGCGACGCCACGGACGTTGGCGATCTCGTGCGGATCGGTGACCACGGCGGCCGTGCCGTGCGCCGCCGCGAGACGGGCGAACGTGGCCGGCGTGGTCATCGTCGATTCGACGTGAATGTGGGCGTCCCAGAGGGCTGGGGCGAGATAGGCCCCCTTGAGGTCGATCTCGTCCTCGGGACGCCCCGCGCGGTACTCCCCGAACCCGAGGATCCGGTCTCCCTTGATCCCGACCGTCTCCTCATGGATCTCGCCGGTCAGGACGTTGACGACCCGGGCGCTGCGGAAGACGAGGTCGGCCGGCACCTTTCCGCGAGCCGCCTCGACGAAGTCGGAGACAGGGACCTTCCAGGCGCTCTTCATGACGTCCCCAGCCTACTCGACCGGCGGCGGGGAGGAAAACCCGCCTGCGACGAGCGGCAGCAGCGGTACGCCCGCTTCCCGGAGGAGCCGGGCCAGGAGGCGGACGGGGAGACCGATGACGTTCGACGGGCTGCCGTCCACTCGTTCGACGAAAATCCCGCCGAGCCCCTGAAGGGCGTAGGCACCTGCCTTGTCGTCCGGCTCGCCCGACGCGGCGTAGACCGCGATCTCCTCCTCGCTCATCGGCGCGACGACGACGCCCGTCACGTCGCGCCCGGAGACGACGATTCCCTGCCGTGCCACGGCGAGGCCCGACACGACTTCGTGCCTTCGTCCCTGAAGCGCCCGGAGCATCCGAACGGCGTCGGCGCGGCCCGACGGCTTCCCGAGCGCCGCGCCGGCGAGGACGACGACCGTGTCGGCCGCGACGACGACGACGTCCGTCCCCAGCTCCGCGGCGACCCGCGCCGCCTTCTCGCGAGCGATCCTTTCGGCGGCGTCGTAGGGGCTCTCCGCCGGCAGGAGCGACTCGTCCGCTTCGGCTGGACGGACCTCGAATTTCAGGCCGAGGGCGGCGAGGAGCTCGCGCCTTCGGGGCGAGGACGAGGCGAGGACGAGACGCGGCGCACGCACGGTCCGAGGATAGCCGGACGTCTGTCTCCGTGACTTCGCGGGGCGTGCCGCGCGAAAATGGCCTCAGGATGCCGGCGGATTTCCGGGACAGAGCCCCTGATTCACCTCAGGCACCGGAGTCAGCGACCGGCGAGATCCGGCTCCGCCGGACCCTGGAGGAGACGCTCCGCCGGCGGGAGGCCTTCGAGAAGCTCCTGCTCGGGGAAGCGGCGGCCTTCGTCCGCGCGCCGACCGAGAGGCTCGACGAGGAGCTGGAGCGCGCACTCGATCGGGTCGGCCGCTTCGTCGGCGCCGAGCGCGCCGTCCTCTGGTTCCTCTCCGAGGACGGAACGCGGGTCTCCCCCCTTCTGGGCTGGCCGGAATTCGGGAAGAGCGGGACCCCGGCCGCCGGACCGATCGCGTCCCGCCGGCTGACGTGGTCGCTCACCAGGGCGGGGAGCGGCGACGCTGTCTTCGTGCCGCACGTCACCGACCTCCCGGCGGAGGCGGAGGGGGAGCGCCAGCTGGCCGGCGGCGCGCCGTCTCTCGTCCTGATTCCCCTCCGGCCGGAGCGGGAGCTCGTCGGCTTCCTCGCCCTCTCCGCCGGCGCGGCAGCGCCCGAATGGCCGCCCGATCTGATCGCCGCGCTGCCGCTCCTCGGCGAGATCCTCGGGCATGCCCTCCAGAGGCGGCGCGACGCCGTCCTGCGGTCGGCCCTCGACCGGATCGCTTCTGCCGGCAGCTCCGCGGCCGACCTCCCCGAATTCCACCGGGCCGTCCACGAGACGGTGGCCGGACTCTTCGAGACGCGCAACTTCTACATCGCGCTCCGCGACGAGGAGACGGGCCTCCTGACCTTCCCGTTCTTCGTCGACGAGTTCGACCCGCAGCCCACCCCGAAGCCCTTCGGGCGGGGCCTGACCGAATACGTCATCAGGACGGGCGAGCCGCTCCTCGCCACGCCGGAGCGGTTCGACGAGCTGGTCCGCGCCGGCGAGGTCGAGCTGATCGGAGCGCCATCGCTCGACTGGGTCGGCGTGCCGCTCCGGAGCGGAGACGATGCCTTCGGCGCCATCGTCATCCAGAGCTACGATCGTGAAACGCGCTTCCGCGAGCGCGACCTCGCGCTCCTGATGACGGTGGCGCGCCACGTCGAGTCGACCGTCCGTCGGCGCAGGGCGGAGGCGGCCCTCAAGCGTTCGGTCTCGCTCCTCGAATCGACCCTGGAGTCGACCGCCGACGGGATCCTCGTCGTCGACCCGAAGGGGCGGGTCGCCTCGTTCAACCGCCGCTTCGCCGAGATGTGGCGCCTCCCGGACAAGCTCCTCGGGTCGCGGGACGACGACGCGCTCCTCGCGGCGGTCCTCGGCCAGCTCGAGGACCCGGACGCCTTTCTCGCGAAGGTCCGCGAGCTCTACGCGCAGCCCGAGGCAGAAAGCTTCGACGTTCTCCGCTTCCGCGACGGCCGGGTCTTCGAGCGGCTCTCGCTGCCGCAGCGCCTCGAGGGGCGGCCGATCGGACGGGTCTGGAGCTTCCGGGACGTCACCGAGCGGCTCAGGACCGAGGCGCTCATCGAGCATCAGGCCTATCACGACATCCTGACGGGTCTCCCGAACCGCCTCCTTCTCCAGGACCACCTCGAGCTCGCGCTGGCGCACCGGCAGCGGAGCGGCGAGCCGTTCGCCGTTCTCTTCCTCGACATCGACCGCTTCAAGCCCGTGAACGACACGCTCGGGCACTCCGTGGGGGACCGCCTTCTCCGGGCCGCCGGTGAGCGGCTGCGCGCCACGACCCGGGCCGGCGACACCGTCGCCCGCGTCGGCGGCGACGAGTTCGTCCTTCTCCTCACGAACGTGTCGAAGGAGCACGTCGGTTCCGTGGCTCAGAAAATCCTGGAAGCGGTGTCGGAGCCGTTCCACGTCGACGGCCACCCGATCTTCGTGACGACGAGCATCGGCATCGCCGTCGCGCCGGTCGACGGCGACGACGCCTCGACCCTCCTGAAGAACGCCGACAATGCCCTCTACCGGGCGAAGGACCTCGGCCGGAACAACTATCAGTTCTGCACGCCGGCCCTGAACGCCGCCGTGCGCGAGCGCGTCGCCATGGAGTCGGGGCTCCGGAGGGCCCTCGACGAGAACCAGCTTCGCGTCTGGTACCAGCCACAGGTTCTTCTCGAGAGCCGCGAGATCGTCGGCGTCGAGGCCCTGCTCCGGTGGGATCACCCGGGGCGCGGCATCGTCGCCGCGAGCCAGTTCATCCCGGTCGCCGAGGACTCGCGCCTGATCGTGCCGATCGGCGCCTGGGTCCTCAAGGCCGCCTGCCGTTTCGGCGCCGCTCTGAACGCGCGCGCCGGGCGCGACATCCGCGTCGCCGTGAACCTCTCGGCCCGGCAGTTCTCCCGCGGGGACCTCGTGAAGGCCGTCGAGCAGGCGCTTTCGGGAAGCGGCTTCGATCCCCGCCTGCTCGAGCTGGAGATCACCGAGAGCGTCGCCATGAGCGACATCGAGCTGACGATCGCGACGCTCCAGAAGCTTCGCGCCCTCGGCGCCGCGGTCGTCCTGGACGACTTCGGCATGGGACACTCCTCGCTCGCCTATCTGCGGCGCTTCCCGCTCGACGCGCTGAAGATCGACCGCTCCTTCACGCGGGAGATTCCGGGGAGCCCGGCGGACGCCGCCCTCGTCACGGCGATCATCCGGCTGGCACGCAGCCTGTCGCTCCGCGTGATCGCGGAAGGCGTCGAGCGAGAGGATCAGGCGGCCTTTCTCGTCGCTCACGGCTGCGCTGTCGCGCAGGGGTTCCTCTTCCACCGCGCCCTCCCGCCGAACGAGGCCGAGGCCGCGATCGTCCGGGGCGGACCTAAGGGTAGTAGCCGCTGATCGTCCGGGCGACGAGGTCCGACGGCTTCACCCTGACCTCAATCTTCCGCCAGGCGTTGCCTGGCGTCTTGTTCTGCGGCATGTACGAGAGGAGGTACTGGCTCCGGAGCTCCTCGTTGATCTCGGCGTAAATCCGCGAGAGGCCTTCCGCCGACGCCACGAAGTACGCCGTCCCGCCCGTCTCACGCGACAGCTTCGACAGCTTCGATCGGACCCCGAGCTCTGCGCCAGGGATCTTGAGGCCGATGAAGTAGAGCGCGACGCCCGACTTCTTCGCGTAGTCGACGGCGGCCTCGAAGGGGAACTTCGACGAGCGGTCCTCGCCGTCGGTGAGGATGACGTACGCCTTCCGTCCCCGGATCCCCTGAAACTGAAAGAGCCCGTAGACGATCGCGTCCCACAGCGCCGTGGAGCCCTGCGCCCGCATCCCGGCCAGCGCCTGGGAGATCCGGTCGCGATCGGTCGTGAAGTGGACGTCGAGCTGCGGCTCATTGTCGAAGTTGATGAGGAAGCAGCGGTCCCGGGGCGACATGACGTCCTTGAGAAACTCGACGGCCGCTTTCTGGGCGTCCACGAGCGAATCCTCCATGGAGCCGGATGTGTCGATGCCGATCCCGAGGGCGAGCGGGAGGTTCGTCATGACCTCGAAGCCGTCGAGGACCTGGGGCACCCCGTCTTCGAAGACCGTGAAGGCCTCTTTCTTGAGGCCGGTGACGGGATGCCCCTTCTTGAGGACCGACGTATAGAGCTCGACGGCCTGGACGTGTTCCTCGGTCAGGTACTTCGGCGCGTTGTAATAGCGGAGGTCCTCCGTCTGCGTCCCGTCCGTCAGCTTGGCGACGACCCTGAAAAAGCCGAGGTCTTTCGACTTCGGGACGTCGACGACCTTCTCCCAGGGGGGCTTCTTGAGGACGGCGGCGCGCGTCTCGTTGACGAAGAACTCGACTCCGTCGAGCTCCTTCGATTCGGGGATGGCGACGTCGGCCGAGACGCGGACGGGTCCGGAGAGCTTCGCCCCCTTCGTCGGGGACGTGATCCGGACGCGGAACGCCTCACGCCCCTCGTTCAGGACCATCTCGTCCTGGCCGAGCTCGTGGCCGTCCCTCGAGTACGCCACGACCTTCACGACGTGCCGGCGCGGCAGCTCGCCGAGGTCCAGGTCGACGTCGAACGGCGGCTTCCGCTTCGTGACGGTCTTGACGTTGTCGAGGAAGAACTCGGCGGAGGCGACGTCTGCCGACGAGGTCCGGGTCTCGAAGCGGACGAGCCCCGTGGCGAACTCCCGGGCGATCGGGAGGAAGAGGATGGCCCCCTTGGGAGAGCCGATCTGCGAGACGAGGCGGGCCACGGCCGTGCGCCCGGCCTCCCGGGCAGCCTTCTCCGCGGGGCTCATGGTCGCGTCCGGGACGTCCGGCACCCTGACCGCCTCGTCCATGAGGCCGGCCGCGTTCCGGTTGGTGTCGGCCACCTTGACCCGGACCCTGTACTCGCCGGGGAAGAGGTCGCGTTCGACCTTCAGAGGAATGAAGGCTCCCTGGACCGACGTCGTCGGAAAGTCGAACCGGTAGCGGAAGTTGTCCACCAGCCGGTCCCCTTTGACCACCTCCCCGACGACGTCGAAATCGAAGAAGGAGTTCGGCCCCATCGTCTTGGTCGCGAGCGCCTCCCGCTCGACGATGAGCGTCAGCTCCATCTTCATCTTGCTGCCGACCGCCTCGGGGAAGCGGAGGGACCGCTGGAGCGTCAGGTGTGCTGCGCCCGGCGGTATGTCCGTCGTCATCTGGAGGATTTCGTCCGCCCCCTCCACGTCCCGCGGCTTCGGCCCTTCCTTCATCACCTCCGTCATCTTCATGGCGCCGGTGACACCCCACTGCGCCTCGACCTGGCCCATCGCGCTGACGAGGTCGGCGTATTCGAAACACGATCTGGTGTCCACAGGACGCCCCAGCGAGGTCATCCCGGGGAGCCCCCCGACGAAGAGCGCGGTCCGGCCGTCCATCGGCGACCAGAGCCTGTAGTCCCCGCCGCCGAAGGGCTGGTAGAAGATGAGGAGGACCTTCGACATCTGCAGGGACTCGAGCCGCTCGTAGTACCAGAGCTCGATCGGGTAGAGGACGTCGGTACAGTCGATCTTCCGGCGGGCGTCCGGGGGGCCGTGGACGATGTAGATCCGCGCCTGGTCGCACCTCAGGTTCTTGAAGAGCTCCCGGGCCTGCTCGATGCGCAGCTCGTAGATGCTGCGGAACTCGACACGGAGGCCGTCCGGCCCGACCGACCGGCGCTTCCAGAACTCCTCGATGAACCGATCACGCTGGTAGTCCGAGGTCAGGCGCAGCAGCGTGTCCCGCTCGAGGTCCGTGATGATCGGGTCGACCTCCTCGAGGAACGCCTTGTACTTCTCCGGCAGCGCCTCTTCGAGCCTCTTCCGCTCCTTTCCGGTGAGCGGCTTGTTCGACACGAGGACCGGCGGAGGGGTCGCGACGGGCGCCGGC
>JBLMYG010000461.1:0-3532 GCA_050258155.1 Acidithiobacillales bacterium | reverse complement strand
GCATGCCCGCCGACGAGGTGGCGGACGTGGAGCTTGGCCATCTCGTTGCCGGTGAAGTCGAGCGCGGGGAGGCCGCTCTTCCGGAGCGCCGCGAGGATCTCCCGTGTCTCACTCCCGTCGTGGACCTCGAGGCCGACGAAGACGTGCGCTCTCACGGGGTCGGCATACCGGTAGTTGAACTCCGTGACGTTCCGCGGCCCGATGACGGCGCAGAACTCGCGGAAGCTCCCCGGGCGCTCGGGGATCGTCACCGCGAGGATCGCCTCCCGCCGCTCGCCCAGCTCAGCCCGTTCCGCAACGTGCCGGAGGCGGTCGAAGTTCATGTTGGCGCCGCTCGTCACCGCCACGAGCGTCTTTCCCCGGTGCCGGCCGCTGCCCGCCCACGCCTTCATCCCGGCGACCGGAAGCGCCCCGGCCGGCTCGAGGATCGACCGAGTCTCCTCGAAGACGTCCTTGATCGCCGCACAGATCGCGTCGGTGTCGACCAGGACGACCCCGTCCAGCAGCTTCCGGCAGAGCCGGAACGTCTCGCGCCCCACGCGGCGCACGGCGACTCCGTCGGCGAAGAGGCCGACCGAAGGGAGCGTGACCCGCCGCCCTGCTGCGAGCGACCGGTGCATCGCGTCGGCGTCCACCGGCTCCACGCCGATGACCCGGATCCCCGGCTGGAGACGCTTGACATAGGCCGCAATTCCAGCCGCGAGGCCTCCCCCGCCGATCGCGACGAAGATCGCGTCGATCCCCGACGGCTTCTGGCGGAGGATCTCGAGGCCGACCGTCCCCTGTCCCGCGATGACGTCGGGGTCGTCGTAGGGGTGGACGAAAGTCCGCCCGTCCGTTCGCGAGCGCCGCCGCGCCTCGACGTAGGCCTCGTCGTACGAGTCGCCGTGAAGGACGACCTCCGCGCCGCGCGCGGCGACGGCCTCCACCTTGATGCGCGGCGTCGTGACCGGCATGACGATCGTCGCCCGGCAGCCGAGGCGCTGTGCGGCGAGCGCCACGCCCTGTGCGTGGTTCCCGGCCGAGGCCGCCACGACGCCCCGCGCGCGGGCGGCCGCCGGGAGGCGGACCATCTTGTTGTAGGCGCCGCGCAGCTTGAAGGAGAAGACGGGCTGGAGGTCCTCGCGCTTCAGGAGGACCGTGTTTTCGATCCGCTTCGAAAGCCCCGGCGCGCTGTCGAGCGGCGTCTCCACGGCCACGTCATAAACGCGGGCCGAGAGGATCCGCTCGAGGTAGCCGTTTCGCAACAGAAGGCTGCCCGGCTCACCGCCGGCGGCCGAACGAAGCGACTCTCTTTTCAGCATCCCGCGGCTCGGCCGCCGTGACCCTGTGACACCAGCCGTCAGACCGCGGGTGGTCTCCCCGGACGGCCGCGTGATAGGCCTTCTGGAGAGCGCGCGTGACCGGTCCGGCCACCCCGGCCCCGATCGTCCTGAAGTCGATCTCGCGGAGGGCGACGCATTCGGCCGCGGTGCCCGAGACGAAGACCTCGTCGGCGATGTAGAGCTGGTCGCGCGAGACGGGCCTTTCCTCGACGGTGAACCCCAGGTCCCCCGCCAGAGTGATGATCGAATCCCTCGTGATTCCCTCGAGGACAAGGGCTGCAGGCGGCGTGACGATTCTTCCGTCGCGCACGAGGAAGATGTTCGCGCCGGTGCATTCGGCCACGTACCCCGAGGCGTCGAGCTGGATGGCCTCTTCGAAGCCGAGGCGGACCGATTCCGTCTTCGCAAGGAAGCTGTTGACATAGTTTCCGCTGATCTTGGCCTTCGTGGCTGTGACGTTCGGGTGGTGGCGAGTGACGGACGACACGTTGGCCCGCACCCCCTTCTCCAGCCCCTCGGCCCCGAGATAGTCCTTCCAGGGCCACACGGCGATGCCGAGGCCCGGCGTTCCGCCGTCGAGGTTGAGGTTCCAGCCGCCGCCCCCAAGCCAGATGAGCGGCCGGATGTAGCACTCGTCGAAACCGTTGGCCCGGACGGTCTCATCCACGGCAGCGATCAGGTCTTCGGCCGACCACGGGAGCTCCCTGAATCCGAGGCATGTCGCCGAGTCGAGGAGGCGGTCGATGTGCTCCCGGAGCCGGAAGACCGCCGGGCCCTCGCGGGTCGCATAGCAGCGGATCCCTTCGAAGACCCCGATTCCGTAATGAAGGCCGGAGGTCAGAAAAGGAATCGTCGCTTCGGCCGCGTCCACGAGCTCGCCGTTCATCCAGATCGTCTTGGTTTCTATGGTTCCTGAAGCCATGGTCTCCACCTCAATGCGCCCTCTCGAGAGCGCCCAGAATGCTGGCGGTCATCTGCGTGGTCGAAAGTGTCTTTGAGCCGGGCGGCGCGATGTCGGCGGTCCGCGCTCCCGAGGCGAGCGCGGCCTCGATGGCCCGCTCGACGGCCGCGGCCTCGTCCGGGAGGCTGAGGCCGTGCCGGAGCAGGAGCGCGGCGGAGGCGACCGCGCCGACCGGGTTGGCGGCGTTCTTTCCGGCCAGCGCCGGCGCCGAGCCGTGGACCGGCTCGAAGAGTCCGGGCCCGTCCCCGAGGCTCGCCGACGGGAGGAGGCCGAGCGACCCGACGAGTGCGCCGACCTCGTCGGAGAGGATGTCCCCGAAGAGGTTCTCCATGACGAGGACGTCGAAGCGCGCGGGGGACGCCACGAGGCTCATGGCGCAGGAGTCGACGAGCTGGTGCTCGAGCTTCACGTCGGGGTACCGCGCCGCCACCTCGGCCACCACCGCGCGCCAGAGCTGCGACGTCTCGAGGACGTTCGACTTGTCCACCGACGTCACGAGACGGCGGCGGCCGCGGGCGAGCCGGAAGGCGATCTCCGCCACCCGCGCGATCTCGGCGCGCGTGTACGGGAGGGTGTTCACGGCCGTCCCGCCGGCCAGGTCGAGGCGCCGCGGCGTGCCGTAGTAGAGGCCTCCGGTCAGCTCGCGGACGATGACGAGGTCGAGGCCGCGGGCCACCTCGGGCTTCAAGGGCCCGGCGCCGTTCAGGCCGGGGAAGAGCCGGCCCGGCCGGAGGTTCGCGTAGACGCCGAGCGCCTTACGGAGCGCGAGAAGCCCGGCCTCCGGGCGTTTGTCGGGCGGCGCGGAGTCGAAGGCCGGGTCTCCCACGGCCGCGAGGAAGACGGCGTCGGATTCGAGGCACGCCTTCCTCGTCCGCTCGGGAAGAGCCGCCCCCCCGGTCCGGAGCGCCGAGGCGCCGATCGGCCAGCTTTCGATCTCGAAGGAATGGCCGCCGCGATCGGCGACGGACCTGAGCACGCGAACCGCCGCATCCGCCACCTCGGGGCCGATGCCGTCCCCCGGAAGGAGGGCGATCCGCGCGCTTCGTCCCATTCAGACTCCGAAGCCGTAGCCGGGCTCCTCGATCCCGGCCGGCCCTTCCCACCGGACGCGGCGCCCGGGGGACGGGGCAGGCGCCGCTGCGGGCCGCGCCTCAGCCCGGCGCATCTCCTCGACCATCTCGAGGAGGTCCGGGTCCTCCACGGCCTTCTTCACCTCGGCCCGCTGGATCATCCGCCGGTAGAGCTC
>JBLMYG010000460.1:0-3833 GCA_050258155.1 Acidithiobacillales bacterium | reverse complement strand
GGACGAGGGGCGGGATCTCTTCGACGAAGTCTGTCGGTGCCGCGGCCGGATGGAGCAAGAGGATGTCTTCCGGCCGAAGATCCCGGTAGAAGACGACGCCGCACGCCACCTCGCCTCCGGTGCGGTAGAGAACGCCCGACGGTCCGATTCCGGCCGGAGAGGCGCGGGTCATCCGGACGGTCCAGAGCTGGAGCTGCCGAAGGGGGGACGGCTCGTCCGCGAGCGGGAAGCGAAAAGCGCCCGCTCCGTCGCCGCCGCGCCGGGCGACCCCGTCCAGACCTGTCAGAAGAGCCGGCCATCTCTCGACGGCCTCCTCGCCGAAAAGTGCCCGGGCCAGCGGTCCGACCCGCGGCGTCGAGAGCGACTCCCCGAGCAGGGACAGGAGCTGCTCCTCTGTCCGGACCGGAACTCCGATCCGGGCGCCCCGGAGTTCCTGGTAAACCTCGGCCAGAGACCCTCCCGCCTCGTACTTTCGACGGATCTCCCGCGCACGTCCTTCGAAGACAGGGAGATAGTCGAGCGCCGTCAGAGCGGACGCCTCCGGCTTCCCTGGCGCGAGGACCGAGAAGATGGTGAACGGGAACTTCCTGAGACCTCCCTGGTCGTGGCTCCCCCAGAGAGCGCCAACCACCACCTTCCGGCTCCCTGGAAGGCGGAGAAGGAATGCATGGAGCGGAATCTCGATACCCCGCCACTCCTCCCGCGACGACCAGTGCCGGCTGAATCCGCTCGAGAGCCAGTCGCGAAATTCGCGAGAGGCCTCGTCGGTCAGCCCGGCGGAGATGAAGTCCTTGTAAACGGGGAGCTTGCCGAAGGCGTAGACGGGCCACAATTCGACGGGTGGGGGGCCGTCGGAGGATCGCTTTCGAAACCGGGAGAGGAGGTCGAACCCCACGGCGTCTCTCCCGGCGGCCCCGATCCTACGGGAGGATGGGCGGGAGAGGCTCGTCGAAATGGAGCTCGAAGGCCCCTTCGAGGAGGTCCCGCGGGTTCTTCCCGTCCGGGATCACGACGCGGACGGTCCAGACCTTGGGATCCGAAAGCTCCGTCCTTGGCTCGCTGGCGAGCCGGACGAAGTAAAAGAACTTGAGAGGACCGCCGGTCACTTCGTATGTGCTCGTCCAGCCCCCTTCCCCGGTCTGCTCGTTCCGCCCGCTGATCGTCAGAAGAGTGTCGGCCGAGCTGAGCCTCCAGACGTAAGGGGGCGGAACCCGCTGCGACTTAATGTCGGTGGAGGGACGGAGGATGACCCCCCTGTCGAAGAGTGTGATCTGGGATACACGGTCCTTCAGCGGTACTCGACCCGGGGCCGGCGCGTGGTCGATGGCGAGGACGCTGACCTCGCGGCCTCCGGCCGTGCCCGGCCGGCCGCCGAGCGCACCCGAGCTCGTTCCGCTGATGAAGCGCTGCCAGCCCCGGGCGACGGCGAGGGCGCCATGATTTTGGAGAATGAAGTCGAAGGACGGCTCCTTCCCGCCGAGGAGGGGATCGACGGCATAGGAGTCGGAGAGGACGCCGATCTCGGTCAGGACGCCGGAGATGTCCCCCTGGCTGACCGTCTGGAGGTTCTGGCGAATGGAGAGTCCCCCCGTCGGCCGCACCGCCGCGTACTCGGCGCGCTGCTGCTTGAGGAGGCTCTGGGTGATGAAGGGGAACTGCCCCGAGCAGCAGGCCGCGAGCCTCTGGTAGAGAGCATCCCATTTTGGGTTGAACTGCGGCTCGACAGCGGCCTTGATCAGTCCTGCGCCGTGGTCCTCCAGGTTCTTCAGTGCCCGCCCGTGGGGCCCGCTCTTGATACGGACGTCGCCCGTGAAGGCGTGCCATCCCCGGAGCGTCGCCCCTTCGGCTCCTGTGGCGAGCTGCTTCCACGAACCCAGCTCGTCCTTGTCGCCGAGGGCCCCGACCGTCTTCTTGAAGGTGTCGGCGGCGGCAAGGAGGTAATCCGGAATCACGGCTGTCCGGGGCGCGGCGCGCGGCTCGTACCGGCTCCGGAAAAAGCCGATGATCGGGTTGAGGTTCGCGTTGGTCTGGACGAACCCCTGCAGGTCGGCGAGCGAGAGCTGCCCGGCCTCACCACCGCCGCCTCCTCCACCACCGCCGCCGGGGGACCAGGTCCCCACCGCGACCTGGTAGGCCCGCCAGCTCCGGGCCGTGAGCGCCGAGGCCGGGACGTAGAAGCCGCCGCCCGTGCGCGTGCGCGTGCCGGTCGCCTCGAGGAAGCGCTGGAGGTAGTCGATCTCGCCCTGCGAGAGGGCCTTGACGTCGGCCCGCGCGTCGTCGCGCTGAAGGGCGTTCGATTGCCGCTCTGAGAGCGCCACGACGCCGTTGGCGTACGGGACCATCATCTGCGCGAACGGCTTCTGGAAGCAGATGGCCGGGTTGCAGCCCGGGCCGAGCGAGGCGGCGAGGAACTCGGTGACCGGCGGGAGGACCCGCGCGAGGAGCGCCATCTCGGCGGTGCGCCGGGCGAAAGGTCCGACGTCGCCCCAGCGGAACCGCGAGTCCGGCACGGTCTTGTCGAAGTCGGCGGCCTTCGCGAGGGCGGCGTTCTTCAGGTCCTCCTGCCGCTTCTGCCACTCCTCCAGCTTCTGCTTCTTTCCGTCGAGCGACGAGATCGTGTTGACCTGCGCGAGGATCTTCCCGTCGTCGGTCGCCTTGAAGGCCTCGATGTCGGCGTAGCCTCCGACGTCGATCAGGAGACCGCTCACCAGGGCGGCGCCCGTCGACCATCTCGTCTTTCCGGGAGTCGAGGTCTCGTCCAGGAGGTAGGCGAAGCCGCTCTTCTGGGCGCCGAGGTTGTCGGAGTCGACCTGCAGCCGCCCGATCAGCTCCTGAAGGCGTGCGGTGTTGACCCGGGTCTGGGCCGCCGGGTGGAAGGTCGGGGGGACGACCGCGCCCGGGAGCGGCGGCGCGGACGGCGGCGGGAGCGGCGGGGGCGCGAGGCCGGCCGTCGTCGCAGGGGCCGCTGCCGCTGTGGCGGGAGCGAGCGGTGCCGTGGGTGACGGCGCGACGGGAGGTCCTGCGAGAAGGAGCTGCGTGTACGACTCGGTCAGGTACCGACGCCACTGATCGACGGTGACTCCCGGAAAGCCCTTCTCTCCCGGCCGCGGAGTCTCCAGATGCTTGCTCACGGCCTCGAAATTGGCCTTGAACTGTTTCGACGTGTCGGCCACCCGATTCAGGTAGCTCGCCTGCTGCGGGTCGGCGATGCCCGTGAGTGCCGTGTAGAGCCGGACCCATTCCTCGAGCCCCTTCATCAGCTTCCAGTCCCAGCGGGCCAGGTTGGCCACGGTCCAGAAGCGCTCGAACGTGTCGATGGGGCGGCTCGGATCGGGCACGCCGAGGTGAAGGGATGCCGCGGGGCGACCGCGCGCGAGCTGCGTGACGAAGATGTCGGGCCTCGGGTCGGCCGGCGTGACCCGGGCCACCCAGTCGTCCACCTCTGCCGCTTGGTCGCTGCCGGCGATCCCCTTGGTCTTCTGGCAGAAATTGACGAGGGCGAGGATGCGGAGATCGTCGGGGTGGAACGCCTCGGTGCCGTCGGCCTTCTTGACGGCCTGGTCGAAGCCGCGCCATGCGAGGAAGCTCTGGAGGGCGCCGAAGAAGGCCGGATAGTCGTTGAAGGTCTCCCAGTTCAGAACGGCCATCCGCCCTTCCGACTCCTTCAGAAGAGGCCGGACGACACCTTCGAAGAAGAGCTTCTGCTGGACGGCCGCGAGAAGGGCGTGGATCTCGTTCGACTTGGCCCCTTTCAGGAAGAGGCCGAGAAGGAACGGGTGCTGTCCGAGGCTGACCCGGTCCTCGTAGAGAAGTCGGGTCAGCTCGTATTTCTG
>JBLMYG010000459.1:0-8452 GCA_050258155.1 Acidithiobacillales bacterium | reverse complement strand
TCATCGTCGGGACGGCGGGGGTCTTCTCCCTGACGAAGCGGATGGAGCGCGGCGCCTCGCGGCGGAGCCTCGCCCGACACGCGTTCACCCGCGGCATGACGATCGTTCTCGTCGGCTGGGCAATGGTCTGGTTCCCGTTCACGCTCGAGCGGCTGGCCCGACTGCGCATTCCGGGGGTCCTTCCGCGGATCGGGGTCGTCTATCTCCTCGGGACGTTCCTGATCCTCGCCGTCTGGAAGCGGCGCGTGGCCGGACTCTGGGTGGCGACGGGGCTCCTCCTCGCCCTCCAGACGTTTCTTCTGACGGGCCTCGGCTTCGACCTGACGCCGGGCGGCAACATCCAGCGCGCCGTCGACCTCGCCCTCCTCAAGGGGCACCTCTGGAAGAAGGAGTGGGACCCGGAGGGAATCGTCTCCACGCTCACGGCCGTCGCGACGATGCTGACCGGAACCCTGGCCGGCTTCGTCCTGACACGCCGAAGGAGAGAGAGCGAAGGGCCCGACCTCGGAGGGGCGGTCACCCGGCTGCTCGCCTGGGGCGCAGCGGGGATCGCGGCGGGTGAGCTCTGGAACCTGGCCCTGCCAATCAACAAGAACCTCTGGACCGGTTCGTACGTCGTCTTCACCTCCGGCTGCGCCGCCGTCTCCCTTGCGCTCTCGATCGTCGTCGTCGACATCAGGAGATGGTTCGGCCCGACCGGCTTCTTCTTCACGTTCGGCCGGAACCCTCTCGTGGCCTTCGTCGGGTCCGGCCTTCTCGCCAAGACGCTCGGCCTCGTGAAGTGGGCCGGTCCCGGCGGGACGACGGTCAGCCTTCACCGGTCTCTTTACGAGTCAGGCTTCTCCTGGATCGCCAACCCGACGCTCCGGTCGCACGCCTTCGCCGTCGCCACGGTCCTGTTCTGGTGGGTCGTCCTTCTCCTCTTCGAGAAGAAGGGGTGGTACTGGAAGGTCTGAAGGCTCTGCCGCGGCTCCGGTTATGATCGGCGCCGTAGCTCGGGCCGGAGGAGGGATCCGATCGCACGCCATCACGTGTCTGCAGCGGCTCTCGCTGCCGTCCTTTCGGCGCCCGCCGGAGCCCGTGCGGCGCCGCCGCCCGACCTCTCGGTCGCAGCGACGCTCTTCGTCGAGCAGGAGGTCACCGTAACGACCCGGGTCTCGGGGGTGGTCGACTCGCTTCAGGCCGACCGCGGGGAGTTCGTTCGGAAGAACCAGCCATTGGCGACGCTGGACCAGCGGGAGTTCCTCCTGGACCTTCGTGCCGCCGAGGAGACGCTCAATGTGTCGAAGGCCGACTTGAACCGCTCCGAGGAGCTGTTCAAGCTGACTCTCTGCAGTCAGGCGGAGCTCGAGCAGAAGAGAGCACGCTACGAGCTGGCACAGGTGGAGTTCGAGCGGGCCAAGCTCGTCATCGACCGCTCGGTCGCGCGCGCTCCCTTCGATGGAGTGGTCGTCGACCGCTATGCGAAGGTGGGAGAGAAGGTCCTCCTCGAGGAGAACAAGCCGCTCTTCAAGATCGTCGCCCTGGAGCCTCTGCTCGCTCGTGCCTACCTTCCCGGGCCGGCCCTTCGGAAGCTGAAGGTGGGGCAGGAGGTCTCGGTCGTCTCGAAGGACCTGCCGGAGGCGCGCTCGACGGGGCAGATCTCGTTCGTCAGCCCGGTTCTCGACCCGGGAAGTGGCACGGTTCAGGTCGTCGTCCGGGTCAGGCGCGACCTGGGAAGGCTGCTCCGTCCCGGCATGGCCGTCCAGCTCGGGTTCGCCCGGGCCGTGGCCGCGCCCGTGCCCTGAGGTTGGCACCGATGACAGCCCGGCGGCAGAGTCCCCTCCGCACAGCGGCGGATTCGGTCCTCCTGCACGACATGCGGAACGTGGGCCAGCGGCTCAACCTCCTCCTGTCGAACCTGGACGAGCATTACGGCGATCCGGAGTTCAAGCGGAGCGTCGCCGCGCTCCTCCGGAGCACGGTGGAGAAGCTGGATGCGATGGCGACGCAGTGGGCGGCCCGGCGCGGCGTTCTCATCAAGGTCCCGCTCGATCTGAACAGCCTCCTCGCCGAGCTGCTGGCCTCGACCGGGACGAAAGGCGCCGTCGGGGACGTCGTGACGGAGTTCGGCGAGGTCCCACGAGTCTGGGGCGACCCCTACCTTCTTCGGGAGGCGTTCGAGAGCGTTCTGGAGAACGCGCTGGAGGCGGCCGCCTCCTCCGTCCACGTCCGGACCAGGGTCGAAACGCGCCGCCGTCGCCGGACGGTGCTCGAGATCGAGGACGACGGGCCGGGAATGCCGGAAGAGTTTCTGACCCACCGCCTCTTCCACCCGTTCCAGACGACGAAGCCCGACGGCGTCGGGCTCGGCCTCTATTCGGCCCGACAGATCGTCGGTCTTCACCGCGGGACGATCGAAGTCCAGAGCGCGCCGGGAGCCGGGACGACGGTGAAGATCGCCCTCCCGGCGGCCGACGACAGCCGATGAGGGTCGAATCGGGGCACCTCGCCATCGTCGAGGACGACGCGGCGCTCCTCGACCAGCTGACCTGGGCCGTGAAGGGGCGCTTCGAGCTCTTCAAGGCCTCCGATGCGCCGCAGGGCCTCCTGCTCGCGGCGCACGATCCCGACGTCTTCCTTCTGGACCTCAGGCTTCCTCCCTCGAACGAGGCGGAGGAGGGTCTGAGGCTCGTCGCGGAGCTCCACCGGCGCTGCCCCGACGCCTCGATCGTCGTCATGACAGGGGAGGCCGACCGGCGGCTCGCGCAGAAGGCCGTGGAGCTGGGCGCGTTCGACGTCTTCCGGAAGCCGTTCGATACCGCCGAGCTCGTCCTCGTTCTCTCCCGGGCGCTGGAGCGGCGGCGTCTCGTGAGCGAGAACCGGACGCTCCGCGAGGAGATGCTCCGCCGACGCTCGTTCGGCGGGCTCGTGGGCGACAGCGCCGGGATGCGGAGCCTCTTCGCCTCCATCGACAAAGTCGCTCCCTCCGACGCCACGGTCCTCGTCTGCGGAGAGAGCGGGACGGGAAAGGAGCTGGTGGCCGAGGCGATTCACCGCGGCAGCCGGAGAGCAGAGGGGCCATTCGTCGTCGTCAACAGCTCCGCGCTCCCCGAGAGCCTCGCCGAGTCGGAGCTCTTCGGCCACGAGCGTGGGGCTTTCACGGGCGCCGTGGCCGCCAGGTCGGGGCGCTTCGAGATGGCTCATCGCGGGACCCTCTTTCTGGACGAGGTCGCCACCCTCTCTCCAGCGGTTCAGGCCAAGCTCCTCCGGGTACTCGAGAAGCGGGAGTTCGAGCGCGTGGGCGGGTCGAGGACGATTTCCGTCGACATCCGGCTCATCGCCGCGACGAACGAGGACCTGCGGCTCCGGGCCGAAAAAGGCGACTTCCGGGAGGACCTCTACTTTCGCCTGAGCACCGTCGTCCTGACGATCCCGCCACTCCGCGAGCGACGAGAGGACATCCCTCTGCTCGTCGAGCACTTCACCGCCGCTGCGGCCCGGCGGCACGGGCGGCCGCCGAAGCGATTCTCGCCGGCGGCGCTCGAGGTGCTGTCGAAGCACCCGTTCCGGGGGAACGTCCGGGAGCTGGGGCATCTCGCTGAAATGCTGACCCTGATGGTGGAGGACGACGTGATCCTTCCTGCCCACCTCCCCACGGCGGTCGGGGCGGCGGAGGCGCCCCGAGCGGCACCGGCGCCGGAAGAGGGGCTGCCTCTGACCAGGGCGGTCGCCCGATACGAAGAGGAGCTTCTCCGGCGAGCCATCGAGAAGGCTGGAGGCGTGAAGGCCCGTGCGGCCGAGGTCCTCGGCCTCGACACGAACCAGATGAAGTACCTCTGCCGGAAGTACCGCCTCTGAACGCAGCTTCGCGGTTGAAAGATTCAACCGGAGTTGAAAAATCCCTCCCTCCGGTGCAGTCCTCGGTCAGTCTCATGTGGTGCGAAGAGCCGTCTTTCCGAGGCTTTCCTTCGTCCGCTGTCGGTGTGAGATGTGGCCTCGCTATTGCTTCCTTGTCTGACCGGCGGACAGCCGAACGAAAGCCAGGAGGAGTGAGATGGCAAACGAAGTGAAGATCAAGCTGACAGAAGAGCAGAAGGCGAAGATCAAGGAAGGGACAGGGCAGGAACTCGGCGAGATCGAGGTGTCAAGTCTCGGCAGCAATCCTGCCGTAGCTGCGAAGACGGCTGCGAAGTACGCCGGCAAGACGGCTGCGAAGTACGCCGGCAAGACGGCCGCGAAGTACGCCGGCAAGACGGCCGCGAAGTACGCCGGCAAGACGGCCGCGAAGTTCGCGGGCAAGACGGCCGCGAAGTTCGCGGGCAAGACGGCCGCGAAGTTCGCGGGCAAGACGGCCGCGAAGTTCGCGGGCAAGACGGCCGCGAAGTCCAGCGTCTGAAGGTCGGCGGTCTTTTCGCAGGAAGGGCGCTCCATCCCGGGGCGCCCTTTTCTTACTCGGGCCTACCAAACGATCGTCCGCACCCAGCGGTACAGAATGCGCCCTCCGCGGGCGAGGAACGAGGCGCGCGCAGTCTCGATCTTCGCCCGGCCGGACGAGCCAGGGAGGACGCTGCCCTCTGAGTTGTCGAACATCGCGATCGCGAGGAACTTCCCGGGCAGCTCGGAAGGTCGGAGGGCGTCGTCCTGCGAAGCCGGCGCTGAGGCGGCCTCGGTGGCGGGCGCGACCAAAGTCAGGCGGCCGTAGAGAGTGACGAATGGTCGGCTACGGAGCTGGACAGAGACGGCCTGCCCCAGCGCGAGATCGGTCAGGAGCCGCTCTGTGACGGGAATCGTGGCCGTGAGCGTTCGACAGTCGCCAATCTCCGCGAGAACGGACCCCGCTTTCACGAAGCGCCCTTCGAGATCGCCGGGGCGATGTGTCAGGATGGTACCGGCCGCTGGACTTCGAACTGCGAGCCGGTTGCGCACGGCGCTCTCGCTGGCGAGCTCGACGTCCACCGCCGACTGTCTTGCCTGATCTCGGAAGGCTCCCGACGCGTCACCTACCGCCCTCAAGCGCTGGGCCTCTCCGGTCAGCCGCCCGGACTCTGCCGACAGCGCGGCGATCCGCGTTTCGACGGGAAGGCTCGACAAAACGAAAGCGACGTCGCCTTCCTGCACGGCGTCGCCTTCGCGCACCTTCACCAAGGCTACGACGCCGTCCTCGGGCGCCTGGATCTTCAACAGGCGTCCCGGCCGCAGGAGGATCTCCGACCGGATGGACCGGCGGGACCACGGGATGACCAGGACGAGCAATATTGCGGCGGCCGCGGCGAGGAGGGGGGCGCGCATCCTCTTCGACACAAGGAGCTCCTTCTTGTCAAGGTAGAAGAGCCGGAGGACCCGCCAGACCGCGTTGACGCGTTTGCGAAAGAACTGGAACAGCGTCGCCAGCGTGAGCAAGAGGGCGAAGTCCGGCAGGACCTTCCCGTAGAAATTGAACAGGAGGTGGCCGATAAACCACATGATGAGGCCCGCCCACAGGGCCGCGAGGATCCCGTAGACGACGAGAAAACGCCGACGGCGGCGAGGCAGCGGATCGAGAGGGACCGGCAGCCGCAGGAGCCGTCGCTGAATGAGCGCCCCGAGGTAGCCGAAGGCGTCCTCCCGCAGTGTCGGGATTCTGAGGAGGTCCGTCAGGGCATAATAGCCGTCGATCTTGATGAGCGGGTTGATGTTGAAGAAGACGGTCGAGACTCCGGCGTAGAGCATGGCCTTGTATGCAAATGCGTGCAGCCCGGTATCGGGATACGTCGCGAGCCAAAGGGCCGTGGCGAGGACGGTCATCCACGCCTCGACGTAAATGCCGGCCAGCGACACCCAGAGGCGCTGCCACTTGCTCTCGAAGAGGATCGAGTCGGAGCAGTCGCAGTACATGGATGGAGCGAAGTAGAAGAGAGCGAAGCCGATGCTGTGGACCTCTCCGCCGTAGAACTTCGTCACATAGGCATGGGAGAGCTCATGGAAGGCGCCGATCGAGACGAAGACGATGAAGAACTGGAGGACCTGCAGGAACGGCTTCGTGTAGAAGGCGTAAGTCTCCAGCGTCTGCCGCCAAATCGTGTCCCAGTGCTGAACATACACGCCGAGAGTCAGGGCAAAGAGCACGCAGGAGACCGTCACGGCGGGGGGCGTCCAGAGCCAGCGGACGTATTTCTGCGTCCGGTCGAGAAAGCGGTCGGGGTCCACTGCGTGGAACGTCATGTACATGGGGTTGACGCCCTCGGCGCTCTTCTCCGCTTTCCGCCGCCGGGCGGTCTGGAAGCTCTGGAGGAGGTCGAGGCTCCGCTCGCGGGAGGAGACGGCGAGGAGCTTGAGGGAGCGCAAGGATTCCTCGAGGTCGAGGACGTGCTGAAGGGGAATGCCCTCTCCTTCGGGAAAGCGCCGGTTGTAGTCGTCACGGATTTCGGCGCGGGTCCTCGTCCCGTCATAGAGCTTCACGAGCTCCCAGGTCGCCTCGTCGAACATGTGGATCTTGTTCGTCTCAGGACTCCGAAGCGCCCAGTTCACCTCCCCGAGCTGGACGAGCTTCCGGATCAGAAGGTCCGGTCTGAGAGCCGGCCGCTCAGCTGTCCGGGCCTCGCGGGCTGCGAGAGCCGCGACCCCCCCCGCGGAATCGCTTTCCGCGCGGACGGCGCTCACGGCAGCAAGGGCCAGAGCTTGAGCCAGGCCCAGCGAAGAGGCTTGCGGAAGAGGGCCGTGGCGAGGCTGCGGCGCCCGATCGAAACCTTGGCCTTCCCGAGCATCCCCGGCTTGAGGAGCCCTTCGGGGTTCTGGATCCGGCTCTCGGCGATGACGAAGCGCTCCTCTCCCTCCTGGTGAACTGCAGCCGCGATGTGCTGGACCGTGCCGCGGAAGGTACGCCCCGGATACGGGTTCACCTTCGCCCAGAGCGGCTCCCCGACGCGCAGCTGGGCGGCCTCGCTTTCCGGAACGGCGACCTCGACCGTGACCTCAGAGATGTCCGCGAGGAGACAGAATTCCGCCGTGCTCGCGAGAAACTGGCCCGTCTTCTCCTCGAGGCGCGGCGTGACGACGATCCCGGCGACGGGAGCGCGGATCTCCGTACGCGCCAGGCGATTCTGTGCCAGCAGGATCTTCGCGTCGGCGGCGTCTCTCTTCGTGAGGGCCTGATACGCCTCGGCGGCGTCCCCCGCAGCACGGAACTGGTTCAGCTCGCTCTCGGCGATCTCCTTCGCGGAAGTTGCCTCCGCGAGGTCTGCCCGGTAGCGCTCGTCGCGGAGAGTGGCCAGAACGTCCCCCGTGGCCACGGTATCGCCCTCGCGGCTGTGGACCGCCGCGATGAAGCCGTCGATGGCGGACGTTACGGCCACGCGCCGCACGGGGAGGACGCGGGCCGGCCCGGCCACGCGGATCCGCCACGGAACGAGGCCGAGAACAGCGAGGACCACGAGGGCACCGCCCGCCCAGCTGACGGCCCGACGGACGGGGACCGCCTGCACCTTCCGCCATCGTTGGAGAAGGGGCTGCCAGAGGCCCGCGAGCGGAACCTGCTGGTAGAGCTGGGCGTTTCTCAAGGCCACCGTGGCCTGGTTGACGAGGATCTGGAGCAGGTCGCGCGTATCGGCCTCGAAGATGATGGGCTCGTCGCACTCGAAGCCGAGGACCCCCAGCTTTCCTTCGTCGTCCCTGAGGACGACTCCGTAGAACGCGTTCCGGCCGCTCGCCTCGAAGAACGCGCGGAACTTCTCCTCAGTCTCGGGCCGGTCGGTGACGATCGTGCCGTCCTCCTGGCGGGTCACGGCCACGTCGTTGCCGCCGAAGAAGACCCATTCGAGGAGTGCCTCCGTACGCTTCACGGACTCGTCCGACCGGTCGATCTCCGCGAGACCGGACACGGCACCGAGCTGCAATCGGCCGCGCTGCAGGATCGCGAGGCCGCAGCGTTCGAACGAGATGAGCGCCGCGCTCGCGTTCACAATCGTCGCCATCACCTTGTCGAGGTCGAGGGTCGCCGTGATCTCGCGGCTGACGGTCAGTAGGGCGTGAAGCTCCTGGACCTTCTTCTCGGCCTCGTACTGGCGCGCGTTGCGAAGAGCCCGGACGGCCTGCCGCTCGATGTCGACGAGAAGCTCCTCGTCGGCCGCGGTGAACTCGGGATGCCGCCCGCGCTTGTTGACGACGACGATCGCGCCGATCGGGGCGTCGTCCTCGATGAGCGGAACGGCGAGGACGGAGTGCACGCGGTAGTCGGGGTTTTCGATCCGGACCGGATCGTCGTCGGGGAGGGCGTGCCGGCGAAGCGAGGTCCGATCGGCGAGAACGTCGCCGACGATGGAGCTTCCGACGGCCTCAGGCGGTACAGAAATGTCGTAGTTCGCGTTGACGGCGGTCGCCGCCAGCGTCACCTCCCCGGCCTGCCGGTCGAGCGTCCAGAGCGACGCGACCTCGGCGGTCATGAAGTCGGCGGCCTTGCGGGCGATGATCCCGGAGAGCTCGGCGAGGTCGATCG
>JBLMYG010000458.1:0-6052 GCA_050258155.1 Acidithiobacillales bacterium | reverse complement strand
GAGGAGCCGGAGGCATTCGAGACGGTGAGGCTGACCGAGTAGGTCCCCGGCAGCGTGTACGTGTGAGAGGGACTCTGCTGCGTCGAAACCGTTCCGTCCCCGAAGCTCCAGGACCAGAATGCGACATAACCGCTGGAGGCGTCGGTGAAATAGATGGCGTGCCCGGCCACGGGTGCCGCCGGGGCGAACGTGAAGTCTGCCGCCGGAACGCCGATTCCGAACTGCACGTGAACCCTGAGCGCGCTCGTCGCTTTCGAGACCGTCGTGATCGAAAGGTTCGCGGCGGTGTCGACGAAGCTCAGCCCGACAGGGACGGCCGCATCGTCGAAGGAGCCGGTCCCGGGATTCGCGTCGAGAAGATCGGTGCCGTTCACGCGGCTCGGGCCGATCCGGATCTGGGCGCCGTTCGTGCCGCCCGACGGCAACCCCGCGTCGAAGCCGACCGGCTGGCGCCATTCGACCCAGAAGGTCCGGGTGCCGACGCCGGACGGTATCTTCACGGCACGGAGGCCCGTCGTCCCCTCGAACGGCGAGAGGTCGTAGTCGGAAGAGCCGGACGTGTGCGTCGCCACCGAGGCCGGCGGCATCCAGTCGAGCTTGTTCTTCTGGTATGCGTTGAAGTGACCCGACCGGCTGTTCCCCATCGTGTCGAACCGGTCGCCGTACTCGGTCCGGCTGCCGGTCGTCTCGCAGGTCGAGGTGAACGTGCTCCCGGCGCAGGCGAGGGAATGGGAGTGAAGGACGCCGAAGTTGTGCCCCAGCTCGTGGCCGACGACGAGGGTGCTGAAGGAGCCGCCATTGATCCACGCCCCGGACGCCCCGACGTAGGCCAGGCCGGACCAGCCGCATGGCAGGCTGGTCTGCGCGTAGACGAGAAAGTCGTAGTTCGCGAGGTTGTAGCCGGCGGCCTCTGCGCGGGACGTGGCCTGATCGGCGACCGTCGCCGTGTCGCAGGTCGTCGGCTTGGCGACGGTCGCGGTCAGCCACGGCGTCACGTCTCCCGTGAGCGTCGTCTGGCCGTAGGACATCTCCGCGTAGAGGTTCTTCACGCTGCTGGTCCCGGTGAAGAGAACCGACTGGGCCTGCGCCTGCGTGTAGGGTGTCGTCGTGTCCTGCGGGAACTTGACGAGGATGGCGAGGACGCGTCGCGTGCCGGTCGTCCAGGCCGAAAGGGCCTCTCGCACCGCGAGCGGCGAGCGCTGAAGGAGGGGGAGGACCTCGTCGACGGCGACGCGATTTCCCTCGATGCGGCCCTTCACCTGGAGCCGGTCGCCGGTGTGGACCTCCTGCGCCTGACGGGGCGAGAGGTCGAGCAGGTAGGACACTCCGTCGTCCGTCACGAGCTCGTACGAGACGGAAGCGGTCCCGCCGGCGAGGTCGCAGGCGATGGCGACGCGGGCCGTCCCGTCGAGGAAGGAGCTTTCCGTCTCGGCGGCCGCCGGACGGGGGACAGCCGCCGCGAGAGCGACGACGAGGAGGGCCGTCCGGAGTACGCCAGGTCGCAGGCGCTTCACCTGAGCCTCCCGTTCGAGATTGCTACGCAGATTCTAGACGAGATGGCAGAAGTCGGGTGCCTTTAGAATCCGCCCCGGAAGCGCAAGGGGCCCGGTGGCCCTCCTGGTCTTCAAAACCAGCGTGCTCGCTCCGAGAGGGGCGGCGGGTGGGTTCGACTCCCATGCGCTTCCGCCATGCCCTGTCCCCCCGCAGGCCCCCCTCTGCCCATGGACGGGCCGCGGACACCCGCAAGGACCGCTTCGAATACGGCACGTCGTCGGATAATCCTCTCGGGTGATGGAGTTCGGCGAGCTGCTGAGAATCCTCGCCGCCTTCGAGAAGGAAGGCGTCCGGTACGTTCTGGTCGGATCGATGGCGATGGCCGCGCAAGGGCTGGTGAGGGCGACGCGAGACGTCGATTTCTTCGTCGATCCGCATCCCGAGAACGTTGACCGGCTGCGGCGAGCTCTGAAAGTACTCTTCCACGACGATCCGAACGTCGACCAGATCTCGGCGGCAGACCTCGGGGGCGATTACCCGGCGGTGCAGTACACGCCACCGGACGGTCACTACTCCATAGACATCCTCTCGCGCCTCGGCACCGCCTTCCGCTACGAGGATCTGGAGGTCGAAACGATTCTGGTCGAGGGCGTTCGCGCGCGGATTGCCACCCCTCGTATGCTCTACCGGATGAAGAAGGAGACCGTCCGCCCGCAAGATCGGATCGACGCGGAGAGGATCCGAAACCGATTCGGGCTCGAGGAGAAGTGATGGGCGTGCGCAAGTTCCGGTCCGCGGCCGACGTGCCGGCTCCGCCGCCGCTGCCCCGGCTGGACGCCGAGAACCTGCGGATGGCGTGCGAGCTTTCCAGCCTCGAGCGGTTTCGCCCGGTCCGCCGGACTCCCGGTGTCAGGAAGTTCCGTTCGATCGACGAGATGTCCGGCGCCCGGGAGCGCCAGGAAGCGGAAGGAACGAGGAAGCATCCGCGACCCGACTCCATGGGACGCGGCTAGACGCAACCCCCGTTTCCCCGCGGCGACACCCCCGAAAGTGCAACGGGCCGGGTGGCCCTCCTCGTCTTCAAAACCAGCGTGCTCGCCCCGAGAGGGGCGGCGGGGAAGCTTCCGGGGGCGCTGGACGTGGCCGCGGACATCGCTGGCTGCATGGACAGCCAGGGGTTCCGGCCGCTCGACATCATGGTCGGCCACTCGCAGTGGGCCGAAAGCCTGCCACCGCTCCACCGGGATCTCTTCGACCGGATGCTCGTGGCCCAGGCGCTCGTCCAGGGGCTGCCGCTGCTCTCGAACGACGCCGTATTTCGACAGGTACGCCGTCCGCCGGATCTGATGACGCTCCGCCTCCGACGCCCGGGCCGGCCCGGGCCCGGAAGAGCGTCTCGCCGCCGGCGGCCACGAGGTCGTGCGTCGGCCTGAATCATGAATGAGCCTCTGTCTCAATACTCTCGTGCGATCCGAGGACGGTTCCTCACGCGGGGGTTTTACGGCTGCGAACAGCTCGTGACGGGTGTCCCGGGTACTCGCGGGTTTCGCCGGGGCGGGACCTGCGACCGGCTCCCGACGGCCCGGGTGGCCTTCCGGGGAGTCCGCCCGGCCGCGGTATATGATGAGGTTAGGTTGAGACCGCTGTCATTCCCGTGAAAGGAGCCTCCCCATGAACACTCTGTGGATGGTCCTCATCGCGGTGATCGTCATCTACGCGGCGTACAACTATGCCCGGCGCATCGACCGGACGGTCATCCAGTCGGACGCCAAGAGGGCCACGCCCGCCAAGATGTACATGGACGGCGTGGACTTCATGCCGACCTCGAAAAACGTCCTGTACGGGTATCACTTCAAGTCGATCGCTGCCGCCGGGCCGATCGTGGGTCCGATCGTCGCGGCGAACATCTGGGGGTGGTTCCCCTGCCTCATCTGGCTGGTCGTCGGCGTCAGCCTCGTCGGCTGGGCCAGCGACTACTCCGCCATCATGGTCGCCGTCCGGAACGACGGGAACAGCCTCTCCGCCATCTCCCACAAGCTGATCGCACCGCGGACCCGGAAGATCCTCTTCGTCTTCATCTTCTTCTACTTGATGCTCCTCGCGGGGGCCTTCGTCGGCATCCTCGCGGCCGTCCTTGCGGCGCGGCCCGACGTCCCGTTCGGGATCGTCATGCTGGCGCTCATGGGGCTCCTCGCGGGCCAGATGATGTACCGGTGGAAGATGGACCTGATCCTCGTCACGGTCCTCACCGTCGCCGTGACGATCGTCGCGATGGCCCTCGGCCCGTGGGGGCAGCACAAGGACGACAAGGGGAAGCTCGTTCAGGGGCCGGTCGGAGCGGCGGTCGTCGCCCTGAACGGGGCCGTCGACGACCTCTCCGGCAAGCAGCCCCTGATGTCGGTCGTCGACCCGACGAACGCCGACCCGCGCATCCCGGTCCCCGGACCCGACGGGAAGCGGCCGACGACGGCGGTCTACGACGCGGCGACGGGGCTGGTAAGGACGCTTCCGAACTACCTCCTCTGGATGCTCTTCCTCTTCGTCTTCTCCTATTGCGGCGCCAACATGCCCATCTGGCGGTTCGCGCAGCCGGTCAACTACATCGGTTTCTGGATCATGCTGATCACCATCGTCCTGTCGGCCGTCGGGATGTTCGTGGCGCCGCTGACGGGTGCCACGGACGCAGCCGGTAAGGCCATAGGCGGCTTCGCCCTGACGGCCTTCAAGGACATGGGCTTCAGTGCCCCGGTGGCCGGCAAGGCGTGGCAGCCGCTCTGGCCGATGCTCTTCGTGACGATCGCCTGCGGGGCGATCTCGGGCTGGCACGCCCTCGTCGGATCGATCGGCACGGCGCGGCAGCTCGAGTACGACACGGACGGCCTGCCCGTCGGCGCCGGCTCGATGCTGGGCGAGTACTCCCTCGCGATCCTCTCCCTGACGGCCGTCTCGATCCCCGGGGCCGGCGGCGGCGGCGGGCGTTTCGCTTCGGGCGTCGGGAAGCTGATTTACGCAGGCACCTTCGGGGCGATCCCCGAGGTCTTCGGCACCGCCCTCGGGTTCGGCTCGTTCGTCCTGATCGTCCTGACCGTCACGCAGCTCGTCTTCCGCGTCATGCGCGTGACGCTGACGGAGTGGCTTGGGGACGTGATTCCGCCCGTCCGGAACATGCACGTCTCGAGCATCATCTCGATGGTCCTGACGCTCGCGCTCGTCTTGACCGGGACATGGGTTTACCTCTGGCAGATGTTCGGGGCGTCGAACCAGCTCATGGCGGCGCTCTCGCTCCTCGTCGTATCGGTCTGGCTGAAGTCGGAGAAGCGGAACCCGAGCTACGCGCTCTACCCGATGCTCTTCATGTACTTCACGACTCTTTTCGCGACGATCGTCACGGCGCGCAACCTTTACACGACGATCGCCGCCAAGACGACCGGGATCGCGTCGGCGGGAGCCTGGGCGATGATCATCGTCGCGGTACTCCTCCTGCTGGCCGCGCTGGTCATCGGCTGGGACGGCCTGAAAGCCTACCGGAAGTACTCGGGTGGAGCGGCGGCGGCGCGGCCGGCGCCGGCTAGCGCCTAGAGGCGGCCTCTCCCAGGGCCCGGAGGGCCTCGAAGAACCCCGCGGCGTCCGCCGACGCCGCGGGGAGGTCCACGTGAAGCGTCAGATTGGGCTCGGTTCGCCGGACCGACAGGCGCCGGACGGCCATGCCGGCGGCTTGGGCGGGGGCGAGCAGGGCCTCGGCGCGTCCCAGCGAGGTCTCGAACTTGTAGTAGGCGGGGAGTTTTCCCGGGGCCGACGGCTCGCGGACCGACCACCGCTCGTCCTTCATTCCGGACAAGACCTCGCGACCCGACCAGCTCTCGCGGTCGAGAAGCTCCAGCTCCTCGAGCGGAGGCCGTTCCAGGCGGGCGCGCAGAATGAGCGTGTCGCGCCGCCCGCGGTACCGGGAGACCGCCCAGAGCCACGGCAGGTCCCGCGGCTCGAGAAAGACGACGAGGGACGCCTGCTCGAACGGGGCCTTCGCTCTTGCGAGGACCAGATCCACGGAGGTCGTCCCCAGCCACCGGACGGTCGCCTTGTCGCCGATCTGCTTCAGCCCTCCCTGCAGCCACTTCAGGACGGCGTTCCCGCGGCGGACGTTCGCGGCGCTTCCCACGGCGAACCAGCCGAGGACGAGCACGACGAGGCCGATCAGCGCTTCCTGCACGGGGGTCCCTTCGCGCCGGGACGATAGCAAACGGAGCGGGCCGTGCTAGCGTCGCGCCCGGGCGGAGGAGGCGGCGTGGACGGCGGCGGGCGGTTCAGGGCGATCCGGGAGTTTCTTTACGGGATGTTCCTGTACGAGCACGTCGAGGAGGCCCGCCAGAGGCGCGCCTCGCTGGAGAGCCTTTTTCTGGTCGTCATCTTCGGCGACATGGTCGGCCTCCCTGTCCTGCCGCCCTACTACGCCCTGCGGCTCCTCCCGCACGCGCTGCTCACCCTCCCCCGGTGGAAGCGCCGGGTCCTCCGGGAGCGGCAATTCGGCGACGACCACGAGCACCACCTTCACGGGGTCTGA
>JBLMYG010000457.1:0-3160 GCA_050258155.1 Acidithiobacillales bacterium | reverse complement strand
GTCCGCTCGACGAAAGCGGCTTTCCCCGGCGAGTCGACGGCGAAGCCGTAGGCCGAGGCGCTGCGGAGCGACGCGTCGGGGACGCTCGTCAGAACGGCCCGGCGCGACATCCCTTTCCATTTCAGCCGGTCGGTGAAGCCGTACGGGACCGCGCCGACAGGGTTGACGAGGACGAGCGACAGGACGCGCGACGGCTCGCGGGCCGCCAGCTCCCCGGCCACGCGTCCCCCGAGCGAGTGCCCGGCCACATGGGCGCGGGCCAGGCCGCGCGCCTCCATGGCGTTCTCGACGTAGCGGGCGAAAGAGACAGGGTCGTAGCCCCTTTCCGGCTTGGGCGCGGCCCCGCAGCCGAGGAGGTCGAGGGCGTGGACGTCGAACCACTTCGAGAGATATCTCGCGGCCTCGTCCCAGTCGGCGGCCGACCCTCCGACCCCATGAAGCAGGACGAGCGGCGGCTTTGCCGGCTTCCCTTTCCGGGCCGTCATCGCGCAGAATCGTGCCACACGGGGCGTGGCGCAGCGGTAGCGCACGTGCTTTGGGAGCACGTGGTCGCCGGTTCGATCCCGGCCGCCCCGACCAATAGAATCTAGGTTTTCATAGAGGTGGGTGGCCCCGCCTCTTTCGTTGGGACCCCACGGGAGACCACGGGTCCTCGATTCCGGGCCATTTCAACCTCTCCGACACCGGGTCAGATGGCGGCTGCCTCCCGTTCTCGGTGCGCCCGAAACGCGGCGCAGGACTAATGAACCTTGCCGCGCAGCTTGAGCCCGTACGACCGCGCCTGGACTCGAGGAGCTGAACCTACGGAAACGAACCGGTCACCTCGCACGCTCGAGGTGCTCCCGCGTGCGCCGACCCCACAGTTGCCCTCTTATAGCCGCCTGTTAACCATTCCGGCGCCCGTTCGCGGAATCAGAGGTGGGAGGTGCGCTGATACCTAGTACCCATTGAAAGTCATACGGGCTGACTCAATGTTGATGGTTGCGATCAAGCCACGGCGTGGCTGTGGCGCGGTGAGTGGGAGTCTCGGCGAGCGCAAGCGATGCGTTCCGAGCCGCCATGTCACGGGGTCAGTAGAAAGTCTCTCATTGTTCACCATCAACCGGTGTCGAAGGGAGGGTTGAGACATGAAAAGGACAAGACCGGGGCGCGCCGATTGGTGGTGGATGCTCCTGCCGATCGCGTTGTTCGCGCTCGCCTTTCAGACCGGCGCAACGGCCATGGCCGCTCCGGCGGGCACGTTCCCGGACTTCATCCCGCTGACAGGCGCCACCAGAGGCGTCGCGCTCGACAAGGTCGGCAACGTCTTCGTCAGCGTCAGCCAGGGCAGCGGACCCAGCGAACACATCCTGATCTGGAAGTTCACGCCTTACGGTGGGGGGCCTTCGTTCGTGGCCGACATCGGCCAGGGAACGATCGGAGGCCTCATGGTTACGGCGAACGGAGACCTCTACGTCGCCTTGGCGGCCGGTCTCGACAGGGGAGTGTGGCGAGTCGGACGGGATGAGGAGATCGAGCTCCTGCCGGGCAGCAATCAGATCTTCTTCGCCAATGGCCTCGCATTCGACGATCGGGGCACCCTGTATGTCACCGAGTCCGTGTCGACGAGCATGATTACCGAAGGTAAGCCCGCCGGACCGGGGAGCATCTGGCGCATCCCGAAGGGGGGAGAGGCGGAGTTGTGGCTGCGAGATGAGCTCCTCCGCGGGACCGGTGCGCTGGGGCAGCCCGTCTGGATCGGAGCCAACGGCATCGCGTACTACCACGGCAACCTCTACGTGACGAACACGGAGAAGGGCACCGTGATGCGGATCCCGATTCTGAAGAACGGCAGTGCCGGAGCCATCGAGGGGTTGGCGACGCTGCAGGAAGTGCCGGAATCGCTGCCGCCGCTGCGTACCAGGTTCCCCGTCGTCATGGGGGACGGTATCGCCCTCGACGTGCACGGCAACCTCTATGTCGCGGTGTTGACCCGGTCTGCGGTCGTGCGCATCGACGCTCAAGACCTGTCGCAGGAGACGGTCGCGGCATTCCAGATCGGGCCCTACTCGGTTCCATTTGCCCCGCTCGACTTTTCCGCCAGCCTCTTCTTCGGCACGGGCAAGGGTGAGCGGACGAGCCTGTTCGTGACCAATCTGGGCTTGGGAGGATGGGCAGGTCCCGGCCTGGTGAAGATCGACGCCGGCGTGCCGGGCGACCCTCTCCACTAGGTCGCCGCGGGAAAGGGGTCGCGTCTTAATTATCCATTATCGTCGAGACACGAAGAGACTGCGGCCGAGAGACGGCCCGTTGGTGACGCTGGATTGACGGACCGACCTACGGCGCGAGGGGCTTGAGCGTCACCTCGCGAACGTACTTCGTGGAGATGTAGTCCCGCCACTGGAAGCGCGGGGCCGTCATTTCCTGCTGCTTCTTCTCGTCGGCGGTCTTGAAATGCTTCGCCTCGATGGCCTTCATCTTCTCTTCGTCCGAGGCGCTGTAGTCGAGGGCCTTCGCGTAGCTGGGGTAGAGGGTCGCGATGCAGATGTCCCAGTCGTTCGGGCCGGTCGGCGCGGGGTTGATGAAAACCTTGGTGTCGAGGATCAGCCCCTGCTTCTTCTGCTCGGCTAAAGTGACGACGTAGTTCCCGCGGAGATACTTCAGGTAGTCATCGAACTTGCCGGGCTTCGTCCGGTAGACGCTGACCTCCCAGACGGGGCCTTCGGTCCAATGCTCCTGGGCGAGAGCAGGCAGGGCGGCGAGACACGACACAAGTGCGAGGGCGAGGGACGCGGACCTTTTCATGAGACCTCCTGTTGTTT
Source organism: Acidithiobacillales bacterium (assembly GCA_050258155.1). Lineage (GTDB taxonomy): Bacteria > Acidobacteriota > Thermoanaerobaculia > UBA5066 > UBA5066 > DAOMFB01. The sequence goes on along the minus strand of JBLMYG010000457.1, from coordinate 359 downwards.
CGGTTGAGGATGGTTGTGGCGAAGGAACACTCTTTGCACGATCCGCCGAAAGGCGGAACACGTTACGAGGGGTGGGTCCGCGAGAGGCCGTTTCTTCTGTAATCTTGAGACTCTATCTCATCGGTGACGCGTGTCAAGTGGCGCCGGGGGCGACTCCCTGCGGGGCCGGGAGGCACGACAGGCGAGCGGCCTGCGCTAGAGTCTCCGCATGACGCACTTGAAGGCGTTCTTCGCCGGCTTCCTCTCGACGCTTCTCTTCCATCAGGGGGTCCTCGCTCTTCTGCATGGCGCGGGGAGGACGACGCGCAGGCCGTGGGTCCTGACGCCGACGCCCCCCTTCGGCGTGCCGTCCGTCGTGT
>JBLMYG010000456.1:0-5261 GCA_050258155.1 Acidithiobacillales bacterium | reverse complement strand
TCCACGGCCTTGATGACCGCGAGGACCTTCGGGTCGCCGTGGGCGGCCTCTTTCGCCTGAGGGAGGAAGGTCATGTAGAAGCGCTCCGCCACCTCGAAGAAGCCGTGCCACTGGACGAAGTCGGGCCCCTGCATCGAGGCCCCCATCCGCGCGCGCCGCCCCTCGTGATGCCAGAGGCGGTAGAAGGTCCACTCGATCTCCTCGTCGAACGGTGTCGGGGTCAGCTTCTTCGCGTCGCGGAGGGCGGTCATGACGCTCTGGGCCGGCTGGGCGAACTTCGTGTTCCAGAGATCGACCGTGGCGTCGTACGTCTTGTAGAACGACTCGACGAACGGAGCGCCGTGACAGGCCGTGCAGACGGAGACCATGTCGGCCCGCTTCTTCTCCCAGCCCTCCAGCTTCTTCGAGATGACGGGACGGAGGGTCCAGGAGAGCCGCGCCCCGACGTCGTGCGTCACCGGGAGCTTCGCCGTGGCCGACATGTGGCAGGTGGAGCAGGTCGGAGCGGCCGTGTAGGTGAGCCCGACGACCCACGGGTCGGCGTCGAGCTTCATCTCGCCTTTCCGGGTCCGGTAGGCGATGCCGTGCTTGCTCTCCTCGTAGATCTCCGCCTGCGGGTGGTCGGGCCCGAGATGGCACTTGCCGCAGACCTCCGGCTGGCGGGCCATCGCCTTGGAGAAGACGTGCCGGCTGTGGCACGCCGTGCAGGTGCCGAGCGTCCCGTCGAGGTTCACGCGGCCGATCCCGGTGTTCGGCCAGATGGACGGGTCGAGGAGCGGCGCGCCGGTGGCGTTCCTCCGGACGGAGCCGTCGGGGTTCTTCTGGAGCGCCAGCGTCGAGCCGTGGCACTGCCAGCAGCCGTTCACGGCGGCGAGACGCCCCTCCACGATCTCGCCGAGAACGTTGTCGAGCGAGCCGATGAAGCTCGCAGCGCTGGCGTGGTGGCTCGCCTCGAACTCCGAGACGATGTCGCCATGGCAGGGGGCGCAGGCGTCGGGCGTCACGACGGTGACGATCGTGGCGCCTTCGTGCTGGAAGGCCGCCGGGTTCTTCGGGTCGGCGTTGTGGCACTCCCAGCAGCCGACGCCCTTCGCGTGGTGCCGGCTGTCCTTCCACTCACCCACGAGGCCCGGCGTCGTCCGCTCGTGGCACGCCACGCAGGCCCGGCTCTCGGAGCTCGGCGCGTCGGCGGCTGCCGGGGGAGAGCTTGCGACCGGCGTCGGGGGCGCCGCCGCCGCCAGCGGGACGAGAGACAGAAGGAACGGGAGAGCCGGAATCCATCGGATGGACGGCATGGCTGCCTCCTTCGGGATCTCTTTCCCCGAAAGCTAGGCCCGGCCAGGCCGCACTTCAACGGTCTGTATGAATCACCAGAGCTCCCGGCCGCTTCAGGTCGTGTGGAACTGTCGCGGCTCGTCTCTGGCGGCGGCGGCCAGCCGGCCGGTCGGAAGCGTTGCGTTGACGTCCACGCGGGGCGCGAAGGCCGGCCCCCCTTCCACGACCTCGGCCACGAGGTAGAGCGGCCGCCGCTTCACCTCCTCGTAGATCCGCCCGACGTACTCGCCCAGGACGCCGACCACGATGAGCTGAACGCCTCCGAGGAAGAGGATGAAGAACATCAACGTCGTCCAGCCCGTCACGTTCACCCCCCGGAACTTCAGGACGAGGACCACGACGATGTAGAGGAACGAGAAGGCAGAGACCGCGAAGCCGAGCCACGTGGCGAGCTGGAGCGGGACGTGGCTGAAGGAGGTCAGCGCGTCGACGGCGAACCGGAGCATCTTCCGGAGGGGCCACTTCGTCTCGCCCCGCGTCCGCGGCGGGCGGACGTAGGGGACGGCGGTCTGGGCGAAGCCGACCCACGCCGCGAGGCCGCGGATGAAACGGTGCCGCTCCCGGAGGCTCCGGAAGGCCTCTACGGACCGCGGCCCCATCAGCCGGAAATCGCCCGTGTCGAGCGGGATCTCCACGTTCGTCCAGCGGCGCATGAGGCGATAGAAGGCGGCGGCGGTCGTCTTCTTGAAGGCGGTCTCCCCCTCGCGCGCCGTCCGCTGGGCGTACACGACCTCGTATCCCTCGTCGATCTTCTTCAGCATCTCGGGGAGGATCTCGGGAGGGTCCTGCAGGTCGGCATCCATGACGGCCACGAGCTTTCCCCGCGCGTGGTCCACACCCGCCGTGAGGGCCATCTGGTGGCCGAAGTTCCGGGCGAAGCGGACGACGCGAAAGCGTCCGTCCTCGCGGGCGAAGCCGGCCATCTTCGCGAACGAGCCGTCGCGGCTCCCGTCGTCGACGAAGACGATCTCCCAGCTCCGGCCGCACCCGTCCAGAACCGCCGTCAGCCGCGTGCGGAGCTCGTCGAGGTTCTCGATCTCGTTAAAGACCGGGAGGACGACGGAAAGGTCGGGGCCTGTCGTCATTTTTGAGCCTCCGTCGTCGAAGCCGGTGCCGCGGGTGCGGGGACGGGAGCCGGGGGGGCGGCCGGGCCGACCCTCCTCAAGACCGCCACGTAAACGGCGCCGATCGGGTTCGCTCCGGGCGGCAGGTTCCCCCGCCAGACCCGGCGCGTGAGGAGGTATCTCAGGAGGTCGCCGGGCTTCGGGGCGAAAGGCTTCGAGGACGTCTCGGGGATCCACCAGGCCCGGAAGGGAAGGTCTGGCTCGCGGACGTAGCCGGCGCCGAGCGCCGCCGAGGCCTTGTCGGCCTGGTTCGTGTCGCAGACGACGATCGGCGGGTGGAGGTCCCCCTTCGGCATCTCCCAGTTCACCGGCGCGCGCCGGAGGTACCAGCTCATCGGCCACCCGGCCTCGCCGGCCACGATGGCGGCCGGGACCTCGCCGACGCGCCCGTAGGCGAGGATCCGGTCGCGCAGGTCGAGGAGCTCCGGCGTCGTCTGGACGTAGATGACCGACTCGGCTTTCGGGACGTTGGGCGTGATCGCGGGGTAGACGAAGGAAAGCTGGAGGGAGAACCAGACGGTGACGAAACCCGAAACGGCCCCTGCCGTCCGCCAGCGCCGGCTCCTCTCCCACCCCTCCGCCCAGGCCTTCCCCGCGAGGGGGACGAAGGGGAGGACCTGGTGGACGATGAGCCAGGGAGTCTTCTCGCCGAGCCACGCGTACATCAGGAGCGAGGAGACGCCCCACCCGGCGAGAAACCGCTCCACGGCCGTGAGGGAGCGCCAGCGCCCCAGGATCAGGGCGAAGGCCGGCAGGACGATCGCGAACTCGTACTGGAGGATGCGCGGCAGGTAGTACGTTTTCGGCCCGCTGACCCGCTCCACCTTGTGCTGTCCCCACCAGTAGCTGATCGCCTCGAAGAAGGGGTTCCCCGACTCGGGGTGGTTGAGAAAGACGGTGTAGAGGAGGATCGAGACGTTGAAGAAGAGAAAAAGGGCCCCCGCGAGGGCGAAGCCGTGCTTCTCGAGAAAGTCGATCAGCTTCCGCAGGCGGTTCCAGAGGTCGAGGCCGCGCCCCGGCTCGGCCCACGACACGAGGACCGCCGGGACCATCATCGCGACGAGGACGTAGAAGTTCTCCTTCGACGCGAAGGCGACGGAGGCGAAGAGGGCCGAGAGGGCGATGTCGCGCAGGCGCTCCGTCCGGACGAACGCGTCGAGGAAGAGGAACGCCCCCGCCGTGCCGAGAAGGCTCCAGACGTCCTCACGGCAGAACCGGGTGTAGTAGAGGAAGGTCGGCGAGACGGCCAGGAGCGCGCCGGCCACGAGGGCCGCGGCCGGGCCGAAGCGTGGGCGGAGGAGGAGCGCGAGGGCCACGAGGGCGACGCCACCGAGCGCGGCGGGGAGGCGCGCCGCCGTGTCGCCCTCGCCCGGCGCCATCGCCTTCGGGTCGGCGAAAAGTCCCTCGATCCGGAGCGCGAGTCCGACGAGGTAGTACTGGACCGGGCCGTGGTAGACCGGGTCGTACTTGTAGTTTCCTTCGTAGACGAGGCGGCTCGCCGACCAGGCGTGGATCGACTCGTCGTGGTGGAAGGGGCGGGCGCCGAGGGCGATGACGCGGAGAAGAAACGCCACGGCCAGGAGGGCCAGCCACGCCCGCTTCTCGGCGGGGGACGCGAAGAAGTCCTTCCCCTTCATTGCATCGGCTCGTAGAGCGCCGTCCCGTTCTCGTCAAAGACCTTCAGGAAGGCGCCGCGGGTCGGAAAGGCGTTCGGGCCGTATGTCTTCCGCTCGAGCGGCCCGAAGACGAGGAGGTCGATCTTCCGGCGCTTCACGACCTCGAGGACCGCGGGGATGTCCATCGATTCGTAGATGGTCCTGAGGTCGTGCTGCCGGCTCCGGATCTCGGCGTCCCCCGACTCCGCGCGCCAGAGCCCCTCGTGGTTCGCCCAGCCGAGAAGGGTCGGTCGGCCCGTCGCCACGCCGATCCGCCCGTAGTCCGAGTAGGGGTTTCCGGTCGCCTCGGCGATCACGGCGTCCCTCTTCATGTGCCGGCGGATCCACGTCACCGCGAGCCGGTCTCCGGGCGTCTCCCGCTCCATCCAGGCGAGGCCGTCGAGCGTTCCGCCGTCCGACTTCAGACGGACGGCCGCCGCGGCGAGGGGGTGCGAAAGCGTGGCAAGGAGGGCGACGGCGAGGAGAGCCCGGATCGTGAAACGTGCGTGGCGCGCCGAGAGGACGACCGGGAGGAGAAGCGCCGTGCCGATGGAAAGGAGCGGCCACGCGTCCGACCAGGTCTTGAAGATGGTGTTCATCCGCCGGAGCTGCTCGCCGTACGTGTCGGTCACGACGAGGACGTCCCCCACGACCACGAGGGTGGCCCCGGCGGCGGCGAAGAGGAATCCCGCCCTCACGGCACCCTCCGGGGGCACGGCAACGCTCCCGTCGGCTCCCGGCTTCCGGAAGAGCAGCCACGCCACGCCGAGGAGGAAGCCCGCCGCGAGGCCCAGGGCGGGCTTCTTCGTCACGACGGCCGCGAGAAGGCCGGCGGCCGGAAAGAGCCCGGCCCAGAGGAAGGCTTCATCGGGCCGCTTCTTCGACCGGATAACCGCGATCCCGAAGGCGAGGGCCGGGACGAGGACGAGGGCGCCGAAGTGGAGGAAAGCCTCGACGGCCGTCGTGCCGCTGGGCCAGAAGGTGATGCCGCGGAGTTTCGGCCGCGGCGAGCGGAGAAACGGCACGAGGACCACGGCGGAGCCGAGAAGGGTGGCGGCGCTCCGGACGACGGAGTGGAAGAAGGGCCGCTCCGTCAGGTTCCCGGCCGCGAGGATCAGGAGAACCGCCGGGAGATCCCACGGATTGG
>JBLMYG010000455.1:0-4959 GCA_050258155.1 Acidithiobacillales bacterium | reverse complement strand
TGCGCCGTATCGCCATCGATTATCGGGCCGCGAGCACGAGGACCTGATGCGCCCAACGAGATGTCATCTCAAGCCCCCCTTGGCGGAACCACACCGGGAAGAGGCAACAGGCGTGCCGCCGCTGCGCCACGCCAAGGGCCTGAGGAGGGGATGGTCGTGACGAGGCCCCGTTGAGAACCTCAGGCCAGATCACAGGCGATCCCGGCCGAAGCGAACGCCGTGAAGACCCGCTCGAGATCGTCTCGAGTCACCGGCCGCGGGTCGACCGGACATTCCCTTCCCAGCTCCTCGTACTTCGCACGACCCATCGGGTGGTACGGGACGACGTTCGCCCGGGTAATCCCAAGCCCGGCGGCGATCCCGGCGATCCGCTCCACGTTCGAGGCCTCGTCCGTGATTCCGGGGATGAGCGGGAAACGGAGCACGACCTTCCCGGGCGCGGCGGAGGCCAGCCGCGCGAGATTCTCAAGGATCACGGCGTTCGTGCGTCCCGTGCACCGGCGGTGAAGCTCGGGATCCGCGAGCTTCAGGTCGAAGAGAATCAGGTCCAGGAAGGACGCCGCCTCCTGGACGGCCGCCGGGTCCGCATAGCCGCAGGTCTCGACGGCGGTACGGACTCCCGCGGATCCGAGCCCGGCGAGCAGCTCCGCGAGGAAGCGAGGCTGCAAGAACGGCTCTCCCCCCGAGACGGTGACCCCTCCTCCGGAGTTCCTGAAGAAGGCCTCGTCGGCCATCACCGCCTCGATCACCTCCGCGACCGTCATGGACCGTCCGGAGGCCGAAAGGGCCCTCTGCGGGCAGGCCTTCGTGCAGCTGAAGTCGTCGCAGGTTTCGCAGACCTTCCGGACAAATCTCGGCCCCCCCTCGAGCGGCTCGACCCCGCCCCGGTCGCATGCTTTCACGCACGCCAGACAGTGTCGGCAGCGGGCCAGCCGGCGGCGCAGCTCCGGGTGCGAGGCCTGAGACTCGGGGTTGCAGCACCACGTGCACCGGAGCGGGCAGCCCTTGAGGAAGACGGCCGTGCGGATTCCCGGCCCGTCGTGAACCGAGAAGTGCTGGATGTCGAAGACGAGGCCGGTCGTCACGCGTCCGCCTCTCGTCTCCGGCCCTTCATTCTCTTCCTACAGCCCGTGCTCGGTGCGGCAGATCACCTGCTCCTGCAGCGCCCGGCTCATCTCGACCCAGTAAGCGGAGAACCCCGCGACGCGCACGACCAAGTCCCGATAGTTCTCCGGGTGCTCCAGGGCGTCCCGCAGCATCGCCGAGTCGACGACGTTGAACTGGACGTGGAAGCCGGGCTTCTCGAAGTAGGTCCTGATCAGCGCGAGGAGGTTTCGGGAGCCACGTTCGCCGGCGAGCGCGGACGGGTGGAATTTCAGGTTGAGGAGGCCGCCGCGGATCCGCGAGTGGTCAATCTTCGAGCACGACCGGATCACGGCCGTCGGCCCGTGCAGGTCGGTTCCGGGATACGGCGACGTGACCCCGTCCGCGAGCGGCTCGCCCGCGCACCGGCCGTCCGGGAACGCTCCGCAGGCCTTTCCAAACGGGACCGGGGTGGAGATGGCGAGCATCGACGGGTCGTACGGCTGCCCGAGGTAGTTGAGCTGCCCCGGGACAAAGGCAGCGTAGTCTTCGAACAAGTCGAGGAAGACCGCGTCGGCCGCGTCGTCGTCGTTGCCCCACTTGGGGGCGTCGAGCGCCTTCCTCCTGAGAGCCTCACTCCCCTGCCAGTCGCGCGCGACCGCATCTCTCAGCTCCTCGAAGGTGCACGCCTCGTCCTCGAAGCAGAGCTTCCGGATCGCGGCAAGCGAGTTGGCCGCGTTGACCAGGCCGGACGAGAGCGTCGTCGGCGTCCCGTTGTGCAGCGCGCCGCCGTCGTCCATCGAGAGGCCTCGTCCCAGGCAGTCGCGTACGAAGACGGAGCAGAAGACGAGCGGCACCGTCTCGCGGTGGGCCCTCATGACGAGGTTCCAGTACTGCTGCCAGTTTCGCAACGAGGCGTGCATCATGTCCTTGTACCGTGCCACAACCTCGTCGTACGTCCGGAGCGCGGCCGGCGGGAACATTCGGGTTCCGGTCACGGGGTCGACGCCGTCATTCATAAGGAGGTCGATCAGCTTCCCGTGGTTCACGAATCCCGGTTGCACGATCCCATAGGACATTCCCTGAAGCGTCGGCTCCGTGCACCCTCCCATCGCCGCGTGGCGGCGGATCAGCTGGACCGGGAAGCCCGTCACGCGCTCCTCGTGGCGGACGAAGGTCGTGAGATTGAAGAAGGCGGGGTAGCCGACCCCGGTCTTCACGCAGGCGGCCGCCTTCATAAGGAACTCATCGCCCAACGACTCGTCGTACCAGACCGAGAGGGTCGGCTGGGTCAACTGCATGTTGATCTGGGCCTGAAGGATGGCCATGGAGGTCTCGTTCGCCGCCGGCCTCCCCTCCTCGTCGAGCCCGCCGAGGATCAGGTTCTGGTAGAGATTCCCGTGGCCGAGCCCCTGCCAGCTCAGGCTGGCGACGTACTCGATCTGGGTCATCTTGACGAAGAGCTCCTCGAACAGGGAGACGGCCGCCTCGAACGAGGTCTCCTCGTCCGCCGAGTAGTAGGGATGGAGCAGCGCGTCGAGACGGCCCGGCGAGTAGCCGAGATGGGAACCCTCCATCTGCCCGAGCAGGTAGGTGAACCAGAAGGACTGCACCGCCTCCCGGAGGGTTCCCGCAGGACGGGCGGGCACGCGCCGGCAGATCCGGGCGATCTCGAGAAGCTCTCCCTTTCGGGCCGGGTCCGGCTCCAGCGCGGCGAGCCGGGCGGCTTCGGCGGCATACCTCTCGACGAACGCGAGCGCTCCTTCGAGAGACCGCCGCGCCGCCTTCCAGAAGTGGACCCTCTCTTCGTCGCCACCTGCCCGCGCGATCCGCGCCTCGATCCCGCCAATGACCGCAAGGTACCCCTCCGACACCGCTGTCTCGAAGTCGAGGATCAGCCGCCCCTCCGGGCAAGGGTCGTGCGGAGCGGAGTAGAGCCCGATCTTCCACCCGTCCTCGATGAACCTCGCGCCGCAGAACTGAGCCTTCCAGAGCCGATCGCCCTGCTCCATCAGGCATCTCTCCTCCCAGTACTCGCAGATCTCCTTCAGCTCGGCGAGGTCCTCCCTCGAGATCAGGAACCTCCCGGAGAAGAGGACCCGACCCGTTCCCGCCGCCTCGGCGCGGGACGTTTCGATTCCGCCCCCCGTCCCGAGGTCGACGTGCTGCTGCTGCGCGTCCTGCGCCTCCCGGCGAAGCTCATGCAGGAACGGCCCCGCTGCGTAGTTCGCATAAGGGATGGCGCCGCGGACGAAGCGCGTCTTGTTCCCGGCGATCCGATCGCCCTCGTGGATCACCGGCGTCAGGTGTGAAAGGGCGAAGGCGTGATCCTCGGCCCGCCGCTCGAGGATCTCCATGCCGATGGTCCGCCGGTTCGACTCCGTGAGCCAGCGGATGTACTCCACGTCGACGATCAACGGAGATTCCAGGTAGCGTCGTTTCAGGGCGGCGGTCCTCTCGGACGAGGGCGCCCCCTTCACGTCCCGCTCCGCGAACCGTGTTGCCATCAGGCGCTCCTTCCAGCCCGCGACGAACTGTACGAATACTAGATCTTCGGAGCCCGTCGAGCGAACGCGCGGCCGCGTGGTCTGGCCGACTCCGTTCGTCTGCCATCGGAGGGGACGTTCTCGGACGGCTGTTCTTCTCTTCGGTCGCGGGTTCGAGCCGCTCAGGGGCAAGGGATGAAACGAACAGTGCCGGCTTTGGGCCGGCACCTCTTCGTTCTATGGCGGGGCCGACGGGGCTCGAACCCGCGACCTCAGGCGTGACAGGCCTGCGCTCTAAACCAGCTGAGCTACGACCCCGCTATTTCGTGACAAGTTTCCCTCCGGCGCCGTGTCCGGCGCCTCCGATGGTGGGAGGTACCGGACTCGAACCGATGACGTCCTGCGTGTAAAGCAGGTGCTCTCCCAGCTGAGCTAACCTCCCCAAACAGAATGTTTCCGGAGAGCCGTGAGAAAGAGCGCCTCCGGGAACGCGAGCCGGAGCGGGCGGACGATACCCGTCCGGGGCAGTTCCCGTCAACAAAGCCGTCCTCCGGACGCCGAACCATCCGCCCCCGGGATCATCGGGAGGCGCACTCCGGCATCGCGTCACCCCAATTGAGACTATGTCTGAACATCCTTCGATCGAGAGTAGGATCACTCGACCAGGAATCGCCATGTCCCCGCCGAAATCCCCCGAGCCAACGTCGATGAAGGGCACCTGGACCGGATGGATGGAACGGCGTCTCTGCGCCCCCGGCGACGACGAGGAGACCCGGCACCGGAAGGTCCAGTTCACGGTGGCCTCCATCCTGGTCGCGCCAGCCGGACTCCTCTGGGGCGCGCTCTACTTCGCGTATGGCGAGCGCGCCGTCGCCGCGATCCCGGTCACGTACGCGGCTCTGACATTTCTGGACCTGCTGGTCCTTCTTCGACTGCGGCGCTTCGAGCTCTTCCGGAAGACCCAGCAGCTCCTGATCCTGGTGCTGCCCTTCGCGCTCCAGCTCGCGCTCGGGGGGTTCGTCGGCTCGAGCGTGGTGATCCTCTGGTCGCTCCTTGCCGTGCTCATGGCGCTCCTTTTCGGGGGACTCCGGGAAGCGCTCGGGTGGTTCGCGGCGTACGTGCTGGCGGTCGTCACCGCCACATGGCTGCAGCCCGAGCTGGCCATCCACAACAACCTGCCGCACGAGCTGGTCCTGGTGTTTTTCGTGCTCAACGTCGTCGTGGTCTCCTCGACGGCGTTCGCCGTGCTCTACTCCTTCGTGACGGATCGGCGGAAGCTCCGGGCGCTCGAGGTGGCCTACCTGAACCAGGAGCTGATGCTGCGCCAGTCGGAGAAGCTGGCGACGCTGGGGACCCTCGCGGCCGGGATCGCCCACGAGCTCAACAACCC
>JBLMYG010000454.1:0-8965 GCA_050258155.1 Acidithiobacillales bacterium | reverse complement strand
CCGTGCCCGCTGACCTGGTCCCCGCCCTCGACCCGGCACCGATTCCCGGGCCGCCCGGCCTTCTCGTCTTCCTCTGGGTCGTGACGTTCTTCCTTCACTTCCTCTGCGTGAACGCCGCCCTCGGGGGAGCGCTCTTCTCCGCCCTCCTTCCGGCGGCCCTCCGGCCCGAGGCGCGCCGGCCCGTCGCGCTCTTCTTCGCGAACGTCGGCTCCTGGGCGATCTCGCTGGCCGTCACCTTCGCCATTGCGCCCCTTCTCTTCCTCCAGACTCTTTACGGGAGATTCTTCTACACGGCCACGGTCCTCATCGCCCCGGTCTGGCTCGGCCTCCTCGCTCTCCTCACGCTCGCCTACTACCTGAACTGGAACGCGAAATTCCGCCTCGATGCAGGGCGGGGCGCGGTCCTTCCGATCAGCCTCACCGCCCTTCTCCTCGTCGCGGTCGCGGCGATCCAGGTCGCGGTCTACCTGATCCAGGTCCAGCCGGCCCTCTGGCCCCTCTTCGAAGCGAGGCCGGCCGCGGTGCTCTCCGATCCGACCTTCGCCCCCCGGCTTCTCCACTTCCTCCTCGCGGCGGTCTCGATGGCTGGGATCCTCCCGGCGGCATGGCCCCGCGCCGCCGGAGGCGCCGCGGCGGCGCGCTTCGGGCTCCTCGTCGCCCTCGTCGCCACCGCGTCCCAGTTCGTGGTCGGACTCTGGCTCCTCGGAGTCCTCCCGAAGGGCGTTCTCGTCGGGCTGATGACGGGAGGCCTGGCGAAGCTCGCGCCGCTCTCCCTCGGGGTCCTCACCGGCGTCGCCCTTCTGGGGCTTCTCGTCAAGGCGCTCGGCGCTCCGGACAACGTCCGCCTCGCGCGGGTCGCGCTGGGTCACCTCGTCGCGGCGGCGGCTTTCATGGTCGTCACGCGCCACCAGCTTCGCGACCTCTACCTCGCGGCCGCCCGGGCGAACGAGCGGCTCGCCGTGGCGACGCAGTGGAACGTCCTGGCGCTGTTCCTCGCCGTCTTCGTCCTCTGCGCCGGGCTGACGGTCTGGGCGGTGATCCGGGCCGCGAAAGACCGTCCGGGCCCGGGCGAGGCGGCGGCCTAGTCGAACCGGACGCTGACCAGCTTCGACACGCCGGGCTCCTCTTGTGTCACGCCGTAGAGCGCCTGGGCGGTCTCCATCGTCCTCTTGTTGTGCGTGATCAGGACGAACTGCGTCTGCTCCGACAGCTCCACGAGGAGGGACGTGAAGCGATCGATGTTCGCCTCGTCGAGCGGCGCGTCCACCTCGTCGAGGATGCAGAAGGGCGACGGCTTGTAGTGGAAGATGGCGACGAGGAGGGCGATCGCGGTCAGCGCCTTCTCGCCGCCCGAGAGAAGCCCGATCGTCTGATTCCGCTTCCCCGGCGGCTGGGCCATGATCTCGAGCCCCGACTCGAGCGGGTCCTCGTCGTCGAGGAGGTGCATGGCCGCGGTGCCTCCCCGGAAGAGGCGCTGGAACACCTGGGCGAAGCCCTCGTTGATCGAGGCGAAGGCCTCGGCGAACCGCTCCGACGAGGTCAGGTTGATCGTCCGGATCGTCTCGAGGATCTGCGCGAGCGACGTCTCGAGGTCGAGCTTCTGCGCGGAGAGCTCGCCGAGCCGCTTCGATTCGGTCCCGTATTCCTCGAGGGCGGCGTGGTTGACCGGGCCGAGCCGCTCCAGCGCGAGTGTGCTTTCGACGACCTCGTTCGCCAGCGCCTCCTCGTCCGGGGAGGTCTCGCCCTCCCCGCCCTCGAGGGGAGGGAGCTCGTCGAGGGGACAGCTGAACTCGGAGCGGCACGATTCCGCCAGGTGGTCACGGTCGGCTTTCCGCCTCTCGAGCGCGATCTCGGCGTCGAAGCGTGCCCGGCGGACGGCGTCGAGCGCCTCCCGGGCCGCGAGCTCGCCCTTCTCCAGCTCCTCCCGGCCGAGCCGCCGCTCCTCGGCGGCCCGGTCGGCCTCCGCCCGGGCGGTCTCGGCCCGGCTCACGGCCTCAGCGGCGGCGGCCTGCGACGCCCGGGCCGACCGTCCGGCCTCCTCTGCCGCCACGGCGCGCCTCTCGTTCTCTTCGATCCCGAGCGACAGCTCCGCCACCCGCCGGGCGGCCGCCTGAGCCCGGGTCCCCGCCGAGGCGGCGGCCTCGTCCGCGGCACGGCGGCGCTCCCGAAAAACGTCCCGCGCGGTGCGGGCCGCGGCGTCGGCCTCGGCGGCTGCCAGGCGGGCTGCGCGGAGGACCTCGACGCCCGCCTCCAGCCCGGCGATCGTCCGCTCTACCGTCTGCAGCTCCGCGGCTCGCGTCTCCGCGAGGCGCGCGGCCTCGGCGCGTGCCCTCCCCGCCGCCGCGAGGTCGGCGGCCACCGCGACCTCCTCCTCTGTCACGACGAGCAGCTCCTGCGTCGCCCGGCGCCGCTCCTCCGCTGCGGCGGAGGCGCGGGCCTCCGCTTCGGAGTGGTCGCGTTCCCTGCCGCGCACCTCGGCGAGGGCGCGATCCGAGCTCGTGGCGTAGTCGCTGGCGGCAGCCGACGTTCCGTCGATTTCGAGGTCGTAGCTGTCGATCCTCCGAACGGCCTCCTCGCGCTCCTCGGCGAGGGCCTTGAGGTCGCGGCGTACGGTGTAGAGCCCCTCGCCGGGCATCTCCGTCCCGGCGGCCTCGACCACGGCGCCGCGAACGACGACGCCGTCCCGCGTGACGATCGTCCGCCCGGGGTGGTGCGGTGCCAGCGCCAGCGCGTCGTCGAGGGTCCCGACGACGAGCGCGTCCGGCAGGGACGGGACGAGGCGCTCGTCGCCCGGCCGCGGCATCAGGAGCTCGTGCGCGAGGCCGAGGAGGCGCGGGTCGTCCGGTCGCGGGGGACGGAGGACGCCGCCGGCCGGAAGGAGGAAACGGGCCGTTCCGAGCTTCTCCGTCCGGACGGCGCTGAGGGCGCGGTCCAGGGCCTCGCGGTCGCGGAGGACCGGCGCCTCGAGCGCGGCGCCTGCGGCTGCGTCGAGGGCGGTCTCGAAGCCGGGCTGCGCCTCGAAGTGGTCGGCGAGAACGCCGTCAGGCGCGAGGCGGGCCGTCTCCAGAGCCCGGCGGGCCGCCTCGCCCCCTGCCTCGCGCTCGGCGAGGGCGGCCTCGAGCGTGGCAATCCTGAGGGCGATCTCGTGCTGGCGGGAGAGGAGCTCGTCCCGCTTCCCTTTCAGGGCGAGGAGCCGGGCCTCTGCCGCCCGCCGCCCTTCCCCCAGCTTCTCCAGCTCGGAGCGCGCCGCCTCGAGGGCGGACGAGGCAGCCTCCCTCTGCGCGGCGGCCTCGGCATCAGCGGCCACGCGCTCCGCGAGCGCCTCTTTGGAACGGGCGATCCTCTCCTCGAGCTTCGTCCGAGCGAAGGAGAGCCGCTCGGCCAGGAGCGCGGCATCCCGCTCCCGGTTCCCTGCCTCGGCGGCGCGCGCGCCCGCAGCGAGAAGGTCGCGCCGCGCCTCCTCCCGCCGGCGGGCGAGGTCGGCCTCCCGCAGGCTGACGTCCTCGAGCGCGGCCGCCGCCACGGCGGCCCGCTGCTCGGCTCCCGTCAGCTCGGCGTCGATGGCCGTTCGCGCCGCCTCGGCCCGTCCCGATTCCTCGACGGCGCGGAGGTGGTCCGCCTGGGCTTCGTCGCGCTGCGACCCGAGGAGCTGTCGCCGCGCAGCCGCCTCCTCGGCCTCGCGCCCCGCGGCCTCCACCGCCGCCTCGGCCGAGAGAAGGGCCTCCCGCTGTCTCGCAAGCTCCCCGGCGAGATCGCGGCGGCGCGCCTCGTCCTCGTCGGCGAGCCGGCGCGCCGCGGCGAGCGCCGCGCCGAGCCGGCCCGACTCGGCAAGCGCCGCCGCCTCGGCGTCCGTCGCGGCCACGAGCGCCGCGTCCCCCTCGGCCAGAGCGGCAGCGAGACGGTCGGCGCGCAGGCGCAGGAGTCTTTTCTTCAGGCCGGAGAGACGCTCCGCCTGCTCCTTCCAGCGGGCGGCGCGGGAGGCCTGCCGCTTCAGCGAGGCGCAGGTCCGCTCGATCTCACCGACGATGTCGGTGAGGCGGAGGAGGTTCGCGCGGGTCTCCTCGAGCTTCAGCTCGGCCTGGCGCTTCCTGACCTTGTACTTGGAGACGCCGGCGGCCTCCTCGATGAGGCGCCGCCGATCCTGCGGCTTCGTCGAGAGGATCAGCTCGATCTTCTGCTGCTCGATGATCGAGTAGGCCCTCACGCCGAGGCCGGTTCCGAGGAGGAGGTCCTGCACGTCGCGAAGGCGGCACCTCCGCCCGTTCAGGACGTAGTCGCTCTCGCCGTCACGCGTGACGCGCCGGGCGATCGTCACCTCGCCCCCCGTCTCGGCCCAGTGTTCGTTCCCGCGGGACTCGAGGGTCAGCGACACCTCGGCGAGCCCGATCGGCCTCCTGCGGGCGGCGCCGTGGAAGATGACGTCCTCCATCGTCGTGCCCCTGAGAAGCCGGGCCGACTGCTCGCCGAGGACCCACTGGACGGCGTCCGCGATGTTCGACTTTCCGGAGCCGTTCGGGCCGACGATGGCGGTGATGCGGCCGGGGAGCGACAGCACCGTCCGGTCGACGAACGATTTGAATCCCTGGATCTCGAGCTTCTTCAGACGGAACATTCAGGATGCCGCCGGGCGGATCGAAAAGGTAGCACGCCTCCCGTCACGAGAGAAAGGTCTCGTCGAGGAGCGTCTTCAGGAGCCCGCCGCGCGAGCGGACGCCGAGCTTGGCGAAGACGTGCTTCAAATGGTCCTTCACCGTCCATTCGGTGATGAACAGCTCGCGGGCGATCTCGGCGTTCCGGAGCCCCTTGAGGAGCGCCGCCACGACCTCCGCCTCGCGCCCGGAGAGGCCGAGGGCCTTCAGGTGCGGGCAGATCCGGTCGGGCCCGATTTCCAGGCCGCGCCGGGGCGCATTTCCGTTCATCTCGCAGCGCGCGGCCAGCTCGAGGAGCTGGGTGACGAACGGCGCGAGAAGCTCGAACCGGAGCCTCTCCGGACCGGTCCAGGGCCGCGGCGTACGCCGGAGGAGGACGAGCGTCCCCTCCACGAGGCCGGGGCAACGGAAGGGTGCCTGCAGTCGCAAGGCGGCGTCGGGAGCCCGGGTGGAAGGGAGGACGGGCCGGGGCGCGGAGACGTGTCGGCGGAGGAAGCGCCGCCGGTAGCGGATCCGCTCCGGGAGAAAGCGGACCTCCAGCTCCACCGCGTCCGGGTCGAGAGCCGAGCGAACCGCCTCGACGACGCGGGACAGCGTGTTGTCGCACGGGGCACGGAACGGAGGAGCGGGGACTGAGGGTCGCGCCACGGTCGTCCTTCCCCCCGATTTTAGGGAGAATCAGGGAAGCGACCGTACAAAACCTGACGCCGTGAGACGCACAGCCATCCCACTTCGTGCTAGCATCGGAGTGTCCAGAGAACGGTACCTCGCTCCCCGGAGGCGATCTTCCATGCTGAGCTTCGAGGTCCGGAAGGCCGGCGGTGAGTCGGAAGTCCGGAAGGTCCACCGCGATGTCATCCACATCGGCGCTTCGTCAGGAAACGACCTCGTCGTGCGTGCGCGAGGTGTCCTCGGGCGGCACGCTCGCATCTCGGTCTCCGGTGACGAGCTCCGCCTCGACGTCCTCGGGACGGCGCCCGGCTCCGACGTGACACTCAACGGATCCGTCGTCCGCTCCGCTTCGCTGGCGGCGGGGGACCGGATCTCGATCGGCGAGGCGACCATTACGCTTCTCAACGGCCCGGCCCCGAACCCCAACCGGATCGCGGCGCCGCCGCCGCGGGGCCGCGACGCCCTTTCCGTGGCCGCAGCCGCCCTCGGTCGCGGGAACGGCGGGGCGGTGCCCCAGCCGCCACCGCCCCACCCGACACCCCCGACGACGGTTCCGCCCCGTCCCTACGTGTCGCCGGATGCCCTGCCCCGCCGCCCGGGGGAGGAGCGCCCCCTGGTCTCCCCCCGGTCGGCCGAGCTCTGGAGCGGTGTCTTCCTCCGCCTGTCGCATGGCGGCTCCTGGGAGGAGGTGCTGCAGGAGCTGGCATCCTTCGTCACGAGCAGCTCGCCGCTCCACAGCCTCGCCTTCGCCTCACTCGAGGACGCGGGGGCGGGAGAGGCGCTCGCCGCCCTCTGGAAGGGGACGCTCCCGAAGCTCTCGCCGCGGACTCTCGCGGATCTGGCGCAGCGAGGTACACCGCTGGACGTCTTCGAGGCAGGGACGCGCATCCGCGTTTTCCCCGTGACGCCGCCGGCCGGCGAGCCGGTTGCGGCCGTCCTCGTGCCGTCCGAAACGGTGGCCGATCCCGTCTGGGGGGACTTCGTCGCGCACCTTGCGGCGACCCTCGGCTTCGTCCACGGCTGGCGAAACGAGACGGCCTTTGGCGAACGGGGGAGCCTCTCGGCGCCGGTGCCGGCCCCGGCGACGGTCGATGATCCGCTGTCCCTCCTCGTCGGGCAGTCGCTCGCGATGCAGAACCTGAAGGCATCCCTCTCGCGGGTGGCGGCCGCGCGGGCGCCGGTGCTCCTCATCGGTGACGTCGGCGCGGGCAAGACGCTGGCTGCCGAGACGCTTCATGCGCTTTCCCCGCGGCGCTCGCGTCCTCTCGTCAGGATCGCGGCGACCGCTGCCACGCCGCAGGCTCTCGAGGAGGACCTCCTCGGGGGGCCGGCGACCTCGGAGCGGAGGCGGCGGGGCGGCCGCCTCCTCGAAGCCGACGGAGGGACGCTTCTCGTCGAGGAGGTGGGCGATCTTCCCGCCCCGACCCAGGCCCTCTTCTTCCGCCTTCTGGAGGCGCGCGAGGTGGCGGCTCCCGGCGGGCGGACGGTCCCCGTCGACGTTCGCGTCGTCGGCACCTCCTCGCGGCCGCTGACCCGCGCCGTCGAGGACGGCCACTTCCGGGACGACCTCTACTTCCGTCTTTCGGCCCTGACGCTCCGGCTCCCGCCGCTCAAGGACCGGAAGGAGGACATCCCCGCCCTCCTCGACGCCTTCTCGGCGCGGCACGGCGGCCCGCCGGCAGACCGATTCGACGTCGAAGCGATGAACGCGCTCCTCGGCTACGGCTATCCGGGGAACGTCCGGGAGCTGGAGAACGAGGTGCGGCGCCTCGCCGCCCAGCCGGGCGCGGGCCCCGTGAAGCTCTCCGACCTCGACCAGAAGTTCTCGGGGGAGCACGTCGAGCTGGCGCTGAAGGAGAGCGACGACCTGAAGGAGATCGTCGAGAAAGTCGAGCGCCAGGTCATCGAGAGGGTCATGCGGAAGGTGCGCGGCAACCAGTCCCTCGGCGCCCGCCTCCTCAACATCTCCCGCGGCAGCCTCATCGCCAAGATGAAGCAGTACGACATCAAGGACTTTCGCTACCTGAAGAGACACGAATGATCGTGAGCCATGCCCTCGGGGGTCCGGGGAACGACGGGGGTGGGGCCCCATCGTTTGAAGCCAAGCCCCCGGCGAGCGACTTCCGTTACCTCAGACGCCACGAGTAGGCACGCGCCGCTCTAAACTCGCAGAGTGAAAGACCGTGAAGGCCGCGCCTTCCGCGGGCGCCTGACGGCGGTTCTCGTCCTCCTCGGCCTCCTGACCGCGGGGTCGGTCGCGCTCTTCGGGCACCTTCTCTTCAAGTCGCTCTCCCGCGACGTCGTCAACGATGCCCTGCTGCTGTCGCGCCTCGACGCCGAGCGGATCGCCCGGGGCGTCGTCGAGAAGTCGGCCGGCGACCCTTACATCCTGAGGCTGAAGCAGACGGAGATCGACCGCTACCTTCGGCAGGGGCTTGCCGAGCGAAAGATCCTGACCGAGGTGCAGATCGTCGACGTCAGGAAGCACGAGATCCTCTACTCGTACGACTCGACGCTCAAGGTGCCGGAATCGAAGCCAAAGGGGGTCGAGGGGGGTCCATCCGAGACCGTCGAGCCGGTCCTCCCGCTGCCGCGGACCTATTCGCTGGAGACGCCGACGGCGAACCCCTACGACATCGAGGTCCCGATCGGCGAGTTCGCGGTCCTCCGGTTCGGCGTCTCGCGGAAGGAGCTGGGGAGGCGCGTCGAGAAGCTCCGGAGCGAGCTGTACCACCGGACAGCGGCGGCGGCGGTCGTTTCGCTTCTCGGGATCGCGGCCGCCTCGGCGGCCGTCGGGATCCTCTACCGGCGGACGCGCCGGGTGGAGGAGGCCCAGGTCGAGGCCGAGCGGCGCGCCGAGCTGGGCGAGGTGGCGGCCGGCCTCGCCCACGAAATAAGGAACCCGCTCAACGCCATGAGCCTCAACCTCGAGCTCCTCGAGGAGCAGCTCGGACGAGGGTCGGGGCGCCCTCCCTCCCCGGCCGTGAGCGCTGCGGACCTCGCGCAGGCGGCGCGGCTGGAGACGGCACGCCTCTCGCGCCTCCTGACCGACTTCCTCAGCTACGCGCGGCCGTCGCCGATCAGCGCGATCCCCGCCGACCTGAACGAGCCCGCCGGGGAGGCGGTCTCGTTCCTCCTGCCGGAGGCGGCCAAGCGCGGCATCGTCCTCGACTTCGTCCCGCAGCCGGGCGGCGCCCCGGCAAACCTCGATGCCGCCCGCGTCAAGCCGGTCGTCCTGAACCTCGTCGGCAACGCGCTCGACGCCGTCGAGAGCGAGAAGGCCGCGGCACGCGAGGTCCATGTCCGCGTCGACGCCGAGGGTCCCTTCTGGCGGCTGACGGTCTCGGATCTCGGCCCGGGAGTCTCCGAAGAGAAGAAAGAGGAGCTCTTCCGCCTCTTCGAGTCGACGAAGCCGGCCGGGACGGGGCTGGGGCTGCCGATCGCCGACCGGATCGTCAAGGCCCATGGCGGAACGCTGACGCTCCACTCCGAGCCGGGACAGCCGACGCGCGCCGTGGCGACCTTCCCGAAGCTCGAAGGCTGAGCCGGTGCTTTCCCCTCAGGGGGTGCTTCTCGCCCCACGGCCGACCAGCTCCTTCGCCCTGGCGCAGATCCGCTCCACATTGGGCAGGGTTTGCTCTTCC
>JBLMYG010000453.1:0-2984 GCA_050258155.1 Acidithiobacillales bacterium | reverse complement strand
GCCCGGCCCGCACCTCTCCACGAGGCCGACGACCTGGTGTCCGGGCGTGACGGGCGACTTCCGGACGGGAAGCTCGCCTTCGACGACGTGGAGGTCGGTCCGGCAGATGCCGCAGGCCGAGACACGGACGAGAACCTCGCCGGGGCCGGGCTCCGGGACCGGGATCTCCTCGAGGTGGAGTGGCCGCTCCGTGACGGGAGCGGGGTGATGAAGACAGAGCGCGCGCAGGTCAGGCCCCCGGCGGAGTATGCGCTCCATAGGCAGCCCCGATGCGCGGCAGGATGACGGTTCCTGAGCGAGAATCCGGGACCATGCGGATGGCAGCGGCGCTCGGCTTTCTGCTTGGAGGTCTCGCGATGCCGGCCTCGTCCCCCCCGAAGAATGGTCCGCTCCTTCTCGTCGGCGGGAAGGTCGTCGCCTCGGCCGCAGAGCCGGCCCGCCCGGCAGCCGTGCTCGCCGTGGACGGGAAGATCGCCTTCGTGGGCGACGAGGCAGAGGCGAGACGGCGCGCGGCGGGCGCGAACCTCGATGTCGTCGACCTCGCGGGGGCCGTCGTCTATCCCGGCTTCATCGACGCGCACGCGCACCTCAAGGGGCTCGGGATGTCGCTAGAGACGCTCGACCTCAGGGGAAAGCAGAAGGAAGAGGTCCTGAAGCTCGTCCGCGAAGCCGCCGCCCGGAGCGCCGCCGGGACGTGGATCCGCGGGCGAAGCTGGGATCAGAACCTCTGGCCGAAAAAGAGCTTCCCGACGGCCACGGAACTGACCGTGACGGCGCCGCGAAATCCGGTCGCCCTGACGCGGGTCGACGGGCACGCGATCTGGGTGAACGACTCCGTCCTCCGCCTCGCGAACGTGACGCCGGAGACGGCAGACCCCGCTGGCGGCCGGATCGTCCGCGACGCCGCGGGCCGCCCCTCGGGCGTCTTCGTCGATGCGGCCATGGACCTCGTCACACGGGTGATGCCGGAGCCTTCGCCGGCCGACCTCCGCCGTTATTTCGGGTCCGGCGCGAAGGCGTGCGCCACGGTCGGCCTCACCGGGATCGGGGACGCCTCCGCCTACGACCGGAAGGAGATCGACGTTCTCCGCGCCATGGCCCGGGACGGCTCCCTCCCGATCCGCGTCTACGCGACGGTCGGGGCGTCATCGAAGGACCTCGAGGCGTTCTTCGCGAGCGGCCCGGTCTCCGACGGGCGGCTGACGGTTCGGGCCGTGAAAATGTTCGCCGACGGCGCGCTCGGCTCGCGCGGCGCGGCGCTCCTCGCCGACTACAGCGACGACCCGGGGAACCGCGGGCTTCTCGTGACGGAGCCTGCGGGGATGAACGCGGTCGCGCTCGCCGCCGTGAAGGCCGGCTGGCAGGTCTGGACCCACGCCATCGGTGACCGGGCGAACCGCCTCGCCCTCGACGCCTACGAGAAGGCGCTGGCGGCGGTCCGGCCGAAGGACGCTCGCCTCCGGATCGAGCACGCACAGGTCCTCGCTCCGGAGGATCTTTCCCGCTTCGCGAGGCTCGGCGTGATCGCCTCGATCCAGCCGACGCACGCCACATCCGACATGGGGTGGGCCGAGGCGCGCCTCGGCCCTGTCCGGATCAGGGGGGCGTACGCGTGGCGATCGCTCCGCGCCTCGGGCGCCCGCCTTTGCGGCGGGAGCGACTTCCCCGTGGAGGAGGTTTCGCCGCTTCTGGGAATCTATGCGGCCGTCACGCGGCAGGACCTGGCCGGACGGCCGCCCGGCGGCTGGTACCCGGATCAGAGGCTGACGCGGCGCGAAGCGCTGGCGCTCTTCACCGAAGGCGCGGCGTACGCGGAGTTCGCCGAGAAACGGCGGGGCGAGATCGCCCCCGGCTTCGATGCCGACCTGACGGTCCTCGACCGGGACATCGTCTCCGAAGCGCTTCCCCCCGGAGAGATCCCGGTGGCGAGAGTCGTCATGACGGTCGTGGGCGGCGAGGTCGTCTACCGGAACCGCTAGCCTCTCACTTCGCCGGGGGCGGCGGAGGAGACGGCTTGGCCGGCGCGGGAGGCGCGGAGGCCGGCGCCGGCGGGGCCGGCGGCTGCCCCTTCGGGTACGACTCGATCGCGCAGTAGTAGCACTTCACCTTCGGGTGCGGGTTCGACTCGAGGATCCAGTAGGTGAACTGCTTCTTGCAGGAGGGACAGGTGAAGAACTGGCGGGCGCCTTTGACCATGGCGGGCGGATTATCGCCTCTCTTCGGTCCACCGTCGCCGGAAGGCGACGAGAAATCCGGCAAGCGTCGCGAGAAGGCCGGCCGTGCAGATGGCGGAGGCCTCCGGCCCGAAAGCCCCGCCCGAGGCGAGGCCTGCGCGCGCTCCCGTGATGCCGAGCGGGAGGAGCGGCGCTGACGCGACGACCCCCGAGACCGGAACTCCCGCCGCTGCGAGGCCGAAGTTCCAGAGGAAGTGCCAGGCCCACGCGCCCCAGAGCGAGCCCTGCGACCAGTAGAGCCATCCGAGAACGAATCCCGCGAGCCCGATGTTGACGGTCGCGAGCGGGGTCACGCCGGGATTGGCGAGATGGACGGCCGTGAAGACGGTGGCCTGGACGGCGTTCGCGGCCAGCCCCGCCAGAAGCCACGTCCGGCGCCGCGCGGCTCCGAGACGCGGGGAGTCGGGCGGCTCGCCGGGGAGGGGGTGAACGGTGACCCACGAAGCGAGGAGGAGGAAGAGCGCCCCGAGCCCCCCCAGGACGATACCGCGGAAGAGAAGCTCCTCGGAGAGGCTCTGGACGAGAAATTCGAGCGGAATCCGGGCGAGGCCCGAGGGGCCCGGCGGGTAGGGGAACGGAACCCACCCCGCGCTCGGGCTCCTGAAGCTTCCGGCCGCCGCAGGGACGAGGAGGCAGAAGACGAGAAGGCCGAGAGCCGTCAGGGCGGCGACGAGCAGCTTGGCGATCGGCGAGGCGGCGAGCGTCGCTGGCTTCGGCGAGAGACGGGAGAGCCAGAAGCGGTGAAGGAGC
>JBLMYG010000452.1:0-5515 GCA_050258155.1 Acidithiobacillales bacterium | reverse complement strand
GAAGGGGGGACCGTGGTTCGTCCAGGTCCTCGCAACGAAAAAGGCGGAGGAGGCCGACGACATGACTAAGAAGCTGCGCG
The DNA here is from genome assembly GCA_050258155.1 of Acidithiobacillales bacterium. Taxonomy (GTDB): domain Bacteria; phylum Acidobacteriota; class Thermoanaerobaculia; order UBA5066; family UBA5066; genus DAOMFB01. The sequence continues at coordinate 5,435 of JBLMYG010000452.1, read as the reverse complement.
CCGACGGCTTCAAGGCGGACGTGACGCCGGTGCCGGGGAAGCCGGGATGGTTCCGGGTCCGCATCGGACCGTTTGCCGACCGGTCGAAGGCCGAGGCCACGGCCGCGAAGATCCAGAAGGTCGAGAAGACGAAGCGCCGTCCGATCGTCGTTTCGTGAGCCGACCGGGACCGGTCCGCGGCGAGCCGGCGCTGCCGCCGTGGATCCGTGAAAAGAAGCTGCGCCTCGCCGGCCTCCACGAGATGAAGGTCCGTCTGCGGCGCGGGAAGCTCTCGACCGTCTGCGAGGAAGCCCGCTGTCCGAACCGAACGGAGTGCTTCGAGCGGAGGACCGCGACCTTCCTGATCGGCGGCGACATCTGTACGCGCGCCTGCGGCTTCTGTCACATCAGGTCCGGGCGCCCCCGCCCGCCCGATCCGGACGAGCCGCGCGAGGTCGCCCGGGCCGCTCGGGAAACGGGGCTCGGGCACGTCGTCGTGACGTCGGTCGACCGCGACGACCTTCCCGACGGCGGCTCCGGCCACTGGGCGGCCGTCGTCCGTGCGCTCAGGCGGGACGACCCGGAGCGGACCGTGGAGGTGCTGACGCCCGACTTTGGCGGGACCCTGGAGCAGATCGACCGGGTCGCGGATGAGCGGCCCGACGTCTATAACCACAACGTCGAAACGGTGCCGCGGCTCTACCCGGCCGTCAGGCCGAAGTCGGACTTCGGGCGGTCCGTGGCGCTTCTCGAGCACGTCAAGGCGCGGCATCCCGACATGACGACGAAGTCGGGGCTCATGCTCGGCCTCGGCGAGACGGACGAGGAGGTGCTCGAGGTCTTCCGCCGCCTCCGAGGAGCCAGCGTCGATATCGTCACGGTGGGGCAGTACCTCCGCCCTTCGACCTGGAACCTCCCGGTCGTGGAGTACGCCACGCCCGAGCGCTTCGCGCGGGTCCAGGATGAAGGAATGAAGCTGGGCTTCCTGCACGTCTTCTCCGGCCCCTTCGTCCGTTCCAGCTATCGCGCGGAAGAATTCCTCGAGAGTAAGAAATTCTGAGTAAGCCCTCGGCGGAGCGGTGTCAAGGGTCGGCGACCGCTTCGCGGCGCGCGAAGCGCGCCCTTGACGCCGGCCAGCCGATAGCAGCTTTTCCGATATCGGCGGCTGCACTGCAGCCGCCGCTTAGAAGATATTCTCTGGTGGTTTCTTTCGAGGAGGAAGAGTTGAGTCAAGTTTCGCCACGTCGCCGTTCAGCATTCGCCGCCGCGATTCTCGCCACCCTCTCCGGCGGGCTCGCCGTTTCTGCCACTTCGGTGCCGGCGCCCCCGGCGGAGAAGCCGAGAACGCTCTCCGACCAGATGGAGGGGCTGGAGTTCCGCTTGGTCGGCCCCTTCCGTGGAGGCCGGGTCGTGGCTGTGACGGGCGTCGTCGCGAAGCCTCTCACCTTCTATTTCGGCGGAACGGGTGGCGGTGTCTGGAAAACGGCGGACGGAGGCCAGAGCTGGGAGCCGGTTTCGGACAAGTTCTTCCGGACCGGCTCGGTCGGCGCGATCGCCGTGGCGGAGGCCGACCCGAACGTCGTCTACGCCGGGATGGGGGAGGCCTGCATCCGCGGGAACGTCTCGAGCGGCGACGGCGTCTGGAAGTCGACCGACGCGGGGAAGACGTGGAAACACGTCGGCCTGACGGAGACACAGCAGATCTCGGCGGTCGTCGTTCACCCGAGAAACCCCGATCTCGTTTACGTGGCCGCGCTCGGCCACGCCTGGGGCCCGAATCCCGAGCGCGGCATCTTCCGCTCCTCGGACGGCGGGGCGACGTGGAAAAAGGTCCTCTTCGTCGACGACAAGACCGGCGCGAGCAGCCTCTCGATGGACCCGACGAACCCACGGATCCTCTACGCCGGCTTCTGGCAGGTGGTGCGCAAGCCCTGGACCCTCGAAAGCGGCGGCCCGGGCTCGGGGCTCTGGAAATCCACCGACGGAGGCGACACCTGGAAGAAGCTGGCGGGGGGCCTCCCCGAGGGAATCGTCGGGAAGATCGGCGTAGCGGTCTCTCCTGCGCGCCCCGATCGTGTCTGGGCGATGGTCGAGGCGGAGATGGGGGGGCTTTTCCGGAGCGACGACGGCGGCGGGAAATGGACCCGCGTGAACGAGGACAACCGGCTCCGGCAGCGGGCCTGGTACTACACGCACGTCACCGCCGACCCGAAGAACCCCGACACGGTCTGGGTCCTGAACGTCCAGTGTCTGAAGTCCGTCGACGGCGGAAAGAGCTTCACCCCCGTCCGGACGCCGCACGGTGACAACCACGCGCTCTGGATCGACCCCGACGACCCCGACCGGATGATCGAAGGGAACGACGGGGGCGCCACGGTGACGTTCGACGGAGGCCGGAGCTGGTCGAGCGTCCTGAACCAGCCGACGGCGCAGTTCTACCGCGTCATCACCGACAACCGGGTCCCTTACCGGATCTACGGCGCCCAGCAGGACAACACGACCGTCTCGATCGCGAGCCGGACGCGCGGCTTCGGCATCGGCCTCACCGACTGGTACGACGTCGGCGGGTGCGAGAGCGGCTGGGTCGCCCCCGACCCGAAGAATCCCGACCTCGTCTACGCCGGCTGCTACGGCGGCTCGATCACGCGGTACAACCACAGGACCGGTGAGAGGCGCGAGGTCGTGGCCTGGCCCCAGCTCGCCGTCGGGCAGGCGGCGAAGGACCTGAAGTACCGCTTCCAGTGGGACGCGCCGATCCTGATATCGCCGAACGACCCGAAGGTCCTCTACCACGCGGCCCAGAAGCTCCTGAGGTCGACGGACGGGGGGCAGACCTGGACCGAGATCAGCCCCGACCTGACGCGGAACGACCCGGCCAAAGAGGGAAAATCGGGCGGGCCGATCACGAAGGACGACACCGGGGTGGAGATCTACGACACGATCTTCGCCCTCGCCGAGTCGCCACTCGAGGCGGGCGTGATCTGGGCGGGGACCGACGACGGCCTCGTCTGGGCCACTCGCGACGGCGGGGAGAACTGGGCGAACGTGACACCGAAAGGTATCCCGGAGTGGATCCAGATCAACGCGATCGACGCCTCGCCGCACCAGAAAGGGACGGCGTACGTCGCCGCGACGATGTACAAGTTCGACGACGACCGGCCCTTCCTTTACAAGACCAACGACTACGGGAAGAGCTGGACGAAGATCGTGAGCGGTATCCCGGCGGGAGCCTTCACGCGCGTCGTCCGCGAGGACACGGCTCGACGTGGTCTCCTCTACTGCGGGACGGAGACGGGGCTTTACCTCTCCTTCGATGACGGTTCGTCCTGGCAGCCGTTCCAGCGGAACCTCCCCCTCGTCCCGATCACGGACCTCGCCGTGAAGGGCGACGATCTCGTCGTCGCCACGCAGGGGAGGTCCTTCTGGGTCCTCGACGACGTGGGCCCGCTCCGGCCCTGGAAACCCGAGATCGCATCGCGGGACGTCCATCTCTTCGCTCCGCGGCCGTCCATCAGGATGGAGGGGGGCACCCCCTGGTGGATGGAGGGAGAGAAGCCCCGCGGCGTCGGCCAGAACCCCGCGAACGGTGTCACCATCGACTACTGGCTGAAGGAGAAGCCGGTCGAGAAGCCAAAGGGAAAGGACGTCCTCAAAATCGAGATCCTCGACGGCGACACGGTGCTCCGGACCTTCACGAGCGAGAAGCCGCCGGAGCACGAGAATGGGGCCCCGCCCCCGGAGGAAGTCCGCGAGAAGCCGCTCGAGCCGAAGCAGGGGGTGAACCGCTTCGTCTGGGACACCCGGATGCTGAGGCCGCAGCTCGTGCCGAAGGCCGTCCTCTGGGGGAACCGGCTGGGGCCTAAGGTGGCGCCGGGGACGTACAAGGTCCGGCTGACGAAGGGCGACACCGTCCTGACCGAGAGCTTCGAGATCCGGCCGCACCCGGAGCACCAGGTGTCCGCGGCCGACCTCGCGCAGCAGGCCGTCTTCCTGCGCGACATCCGCGACCGGATCACCGACACGCACGAGGCGGTCGTCAAGATCCGCGACGTGAAGGCGCAGCTGAAGGAGGTGGCGACGCGGGCCGAGAAGCTCGGGAAGAAAGAGCCCGTCTCGGCGAAGGCCAAGGCGCTCACCGAGAAGCTCGAGGCCATCGAGAAGAAGCTCGTCAACCCGAAGCTGAAGGCGCCGCAGGACATCCTCAACTTCACGCCGGCCCTGGACCACCAGTTCGTCGGCATCGCCACCGCGGCGGGGAGCGCCGACGGCGCGCCGCGGCCGGTCGAGCGGGAGTACTACGCCGAGCTGAAGGCGAAGCTGGACGCCCTCCTTTCTGAGATGAACGGCCTCCTCGGGAAGGACCTCGCCGATTTCAACGCCGCCGTCCGCGACGCGGGAATCCCGCCCGTGGCGGTCCTTCCGATCGAAGAGAAGAAGTGATGCGGATCCGGGCAACCATCGTTGCACTCGTTTTCGCGGCGGCCTCCTCGGCCGCCGCGGAGGGCCCTTCCATGAAGATCAGCTCGACGACCTTCACCCACAACGGCTCCATCCCGAAGGTGCACACCTGCGAGGGGAGCGACACCTCTCCGGCACTGGCCTGGTCGGGCGCCCCGCCCGCGACCAAGTCGTTCGCGCTCATCGTCGACGACCCCGACGCCCCCGATCCCGCCGCCCCGAAGATGACGTGGGTCCACTGGGTTCTGTACAACCTCCCGCCGTCGGCCGCGGGCCTCGCGGGGGCCGTCGCACCGCAGGATCTCCCCAAAGGGACGCTGGAAGGGCTCAACGACTGGAAGCGGACCGGATACGGCGGGCCCTGTCCGCCCATCGGCCGCCACCGCTACTTCTTCAAGCTCTACGCCCTCGACGCGGTCCTTCCCGACCTCGAGAGGCCGACGAAGGCGAAGCTCGAGAGCGCGATGAAGGGCCACGTCCTCGCCGAGACGCAGATCGTCGGAACGTACCAGAAGGGGAAGTAGCGGTTCTTCCGGATCACCGCTTCGGCGCGGGCGCCGCCCTCCGCCGCTCCTCCTTCGACTCCTCCATCTCCTCGAGGCTTCGAGGCCAGTCGCCCCTGAGGATCCGCGAGAGCGAGCGGTCGGCGAGGAGGCGCCCGTCCGTCTGGCAGGTCGGGCAGTAGTTCGTCTCGTTCTCCGCGTAGACGATCCGCTGGACGGCGGTGCCGCAGGCCGGGCACGGCTTCCCGAACCTGCCGTGGACGGCCATCCCTTCGCGGAACGCGGTGACCTTTTCCGGGAAGGCATCGCCCGTCTCGGCCCGGAGGCGGTCGGTCCATTCGACCAGGGTCGCCTTCGTGGTCTCGAAGAGGCGAGCGATCTCGCCGGCCGTCAGCTTCCGCGTCAGGGCCACGGGGGAAAGGCGCGCGCGGTGAAGGATCTCGTCGGAGTAGGCGTTGCCGATGCCGGAGAAGAGGCGCGGGTCGGTCAGAGCCC
>JBLMYG010000451.1:0-7928 GCA_050258155.1 Acidithiobacillales bacterium | reverse complement strand
CGCCCGCCACACCTCCCCCATGCCGCCCGCCCCGAGCAAAGCGACTACCTCGTACGGGCCCAGACGGCTGCCCGGGGCGACGCGCACTAACGCCCGGCCCGGCGTGACGTTCTCATGGGATCGCGGAAAGTATAGGTCCCGGCGGCCGGGCGAGGCGCGGGGCCGGACTCCCACCGTCCGGCTCGCTCCCTGGAGCCCTTCCGGTAAGCTCGCCGCCGGGTGCGACATCTTTTCGGGACCGACGGGATCCGGGGCACGGCGGGCGAGCCGCCGCTCGATCCGGAGACCGTCTCCCGGGTCGGCGCCGCTCTCGCTGCCTCGCTCGCAGGCTCCGGCACGGCCCGGCCACGCCTCGTCGTCGGGGGCGACACCCGGGAGTCGACTGCCGGAATCATCGCGGCGCTCGCGGGCGGGATCGCGGCGGCCGGCGGACAGGTGGCGGGCGCGGGGATCGTGCCGACTCCCGCGGTGGCCCACCTCGTCCGGGCGCTCGAGGCCGAGGCGGGTGTCGTCGTCTCGGCCTCGCACAATCCGTGGCGCGACAACGGCATCAAGATCTTCTCCTCGTCGGCGCGGAAGCTGCCGGACGCCGTCGAGGCCGCCATCGAGAGGAAAATCGAGGAGAGCGCCGCCGCCCCGCCCCGGGCCGTGACGCCCGACCTCCTCCTTCCGCAGCTGTACGTCGAGCACCTCGTCGGCACGCTGCCTGTCCGCCTCGAGGGCCTGACCGTCGTCATCGACACGGCAAACGGCGCCGCGTACGAGGTCGCTCCCGCCGCCTTCCGCGCGGCGGGCGCTCGCGTCGTCCCGGTCGCGACCGCTCCGGACGGCCGGAACATCAATGACGGGTGCGGCGCGCTTCACCCCGAGGGGATGGCCCGCGCGACACGGGAGGCCGGAGCCGATCTCGGGATCGCGCTCGACGGGGACGCGGACCGGATCATCGCGGCGGACTCGGACGGGCGGCTCCTAGACGGCGACGACCTCCTCTATCTCTGGACGCTCGAGACGATCCGCGAGGGGAAGAAGCCGGCGGCCGTCGTCGGCACGGTCATGTCGAACTTCGGATTCCAGAAGGCCCTCGCAGCGCTCGGCGTCGAGCTGCTGCGCGCCCCCGTGGGGGACCGGTACGTCATCGAGGAGATGGAGAGGAGCGGAGCCCCTCTCGGCGGCGAGCCCTCGGGCCACCTGATCCGGTCGGAGCTCTCGACGACCGGAGACGGGACCCTGACGGGGCTCCACCTCGCGGCCTTTCTCGTGGCGTCGGGGACGCCCCTTGCGGCGCAGCCACGGCTCGCGAAGGCGCCGCAGATCCTGAAGAACGTGAAGGTGCGGCAGCGGAGGCCGATCGAGGAGATTCCGGGGCTGGCCGCGGCGGTGCGGCGGGCCGAGGAGCGGCTCGAGCAGAAAGGGCGCCTCCTGCTTCGCTACTCGGGGACCGAGCCGCTCCTCCGCGTGATGGTCGAGGGGGAGGACGCCGTTCTCGTCGAGAGCCTGGCCGACGAGCTGGCCGCGGCGGCCCGGACGGCGATCGGGGAGTGAGCACGTGTCGTCGCTGATTCCGCCCCCCCTACCGGCCGATACGAGCCTGGAGCCTTCGACGGACGAGATGGAGGAGCTGATCCGCCTCGCTGCGGAACGGATCGTGGAGCATGTCGCCTCTCTCCCCGGCCAGAAGGCGGCCGACACGGAGGGGGCCGTGGAGCTCTCCCGCTCGCTCATCGAGCCCGAGCCACCGGAGACGGGGGTCCCCGCGGCGGAGCTCCTCGACCTCCTCTTCGCGCACGCGATTCCGAAGAGCTTCAACACCGCCTCACCCGGCTACCTCGCGTACATCCCCGGAGGAGGCCTCTTTCCATCGGCCGTGGCGGATTTCATCTCGGCCGCTACGAACCGGTACGTCGGGGTCTTCGCCGCGGCGCCGGCCCTCGTCCAGCTCGAGACAAACGTGATCCGCTGGTTCGCTCGGCTGGCCGGCCTCCCGAAGGCGGCCGGAGGCTACCTCGCCAGCGGTGGCTCGCTCGCCAACTTCTCGGCCCTCGTCGCCGCCCGAGGCGACCGGCTCCCCGAAGATTTCCACCGTGGCGTGATCTACGTCTCGGACCAGGCGCACCACTGCATCGCGAAGGCGGCGATGCTGGCCGGCTTCCCCGGCCGGAGGGTCCGCGAGATCCCGACGGACGAGGCGTTCCGGTTCCGCGTCGACCTTCTCGGCGACGCGATCGGCCAGGACCGGCGCAACGGCCTGTCACCCTTTCTCGTGGTCGCCAGCGCCGGCACCGTGAACACGGGCGCCGTCGACGACCTCGCGGCCCTCGCCGATATCTGCGCGAGCGAAGGGCTCTGGCTCCACGTCGACGCCGCCTACGGCGGCTTCTTCCTCCTGACGGAGCGGGGGCGGCGGGCGATGACCGGGATCGACCGGGCCGACTCGATCGTCCTCGATCCGCACAAGGGTCTCTTCCTCCCCTACGGGACCGGCTGCCTCCTCGTCCGCGACGCGGCCCGCCTCCGGCGCGCCCACTCGGCTCGTGCCGGCTACCTTCCGGGGATGCAGAGCGACCCCGATCTGGTCGACTTCTGCGAGCTCTCGCCCGAGCTCTCGCGGGGCTTCAGGGGCCTCCGGGTCTGGCTTCCCCTCAAGATGCACGGCCTCGGCCCCTTCCGGCGAAACCTCGACGAGAAGCTCGACCTCGCCGAATGGGCCGCCCGGGAGCTTCGCAAGACGCCCGAAATCGAGGTGTCCACCCAGCCGGTCCTCTCCCTCTTCACGTTCCGCCTCAGGCCTCGGGGCGCCGACGGGCCGGCACTCGACGCCCTGAACCGCCGCCTGCTCGATGCCGTGAACGCCCGCGGCCGCGTCCACCTGACGGGGACGACGACGAAAGCCGCCTTCCATCTCCGGATCTGCGTCCTCTCGTTCCGGACGCACCTCGACCGTATGGAAGCCGCGGTCGACGACATTCGCGCCGCGGCCAGCGAGGTCCTTTCCCGCTAGATCCAGGGTGCGGTCTCGACCGTATAAAGGGGCGGGATGACACGCCGCACCTTTCTCCTGATGGCTTCCGTCGGCGCCGGTTCGCTGGCCGTCGCCTTCGCGCCTTCGCGGAATCCGGCGGTCGGAGACCCCGGGGCGGAGAGGACCCCTCCAGGCGGAGCCTCGAAGGGCCCCGGCGAAGAGCCGGTCGGCCGGGTCGTCAAGAGCAACGAGGAGTGGAAGAGGCTTCTGACTCCGGAGCAGTACCACGTCACTCGCGAGAAGGGGACCGAGCGCGCCTTCACGGGGAAATGGTGGAACAACCACGAGAAGGGGATCTACGTCTGCGTCTCCTGCCGTCTCCCCCTCTTCGACTCGGCGACGAAGTACGACTCGGGGACGGGGTGGCCCAGCTTCTGGGCGCCGATCGCTCCTTCGCGCGTCACGACGCGGGCGGACTGGAGCCTGCTGGGGAGGCGGACCGAGGTTCTGTGTGCCCGCTGCGAGGCCCATCTCGGCCACGTCTTCGACGACGGGCCGAAGCCGACGGGGCTCCGCTACTGCATGAACTCCGTTGCGCTCGACTTCGTGCCGGCGAAATAGGTGACTCCCCGCTTTACGGCTCGATGTTCGTGACGAAGGAGGGCTTTCCCCCCTCGATCTTGTACATCACGGCGTTCTTGATGGGGTCGCGGGAGCCGACGGGGAACGTCAGCTTCCCGGTCACCCCCTCGTACGTCCGGATCTGCGCGAGGCCTTCGCGGATCGCCGCCCGGTCGGGCTTTCCCGCGATGCGGAGCGCCTCGACGAGCAGCCCGAAGGAATCGTAGGTCAGCGCCGCGACGTCGTCCGGCACGGCGTCACCGAACCGCTTCTTGTAGCTGATGACGAATGCCCCGGTGATCTCGTTCCGGCGGTCGGGCTGGTAGTGGGCGGAATAAAAGGACCCTTCGGCGTCCTTCGCGGCGACCTTCAGGAGATCGGGAGGGCTCCAGTTGTCGCTGCCGAGGAAGGGACAGCTGATCCCCGCCTTCTTCGCCTGTCGGAGCTGCTGGGCCACGTCGTTGTAATACCCCGACAGGAAGACGACGCCCGGCGCGGCCTTCTTGATCTTCGCGAGGACCGCGGAGAAGTCCTTCTCGCCGCTCTGGAACGTCTCGAAGGCGACGATCGTCCCCCCCGTCTTCTCGAAGTCCTGCTTGAAGATCTCCGCCTGAATCCTCGGCGCCTCGGAGGTCGGGTCGTAGAGGACCGCCGCCTTCTTCGCGTGGACGTACCCGTCCGCGAACTTCGCCAGGACTTCTCCCTGCCACGCATCGGTGAAGCAGGTGCGGAAGACCCACTGCTTCGGCTTTCCGGTCGCCGCGTCGAGCGTCGTCCTCGGGGCCGTGGACGCGGGCGAGATCATCGGCACCTTCGCCGCCTCGGCGGCGTCGGAGACCGGCACGGCCTCGAGGCTCGCGTTCGGCCCGACGAGCGCGACGACCGTGTCTTCCTTGATGAGGCTCTGGGCGGCGGCGATGGCCCCTTCGGCCGTACTCTGGCCGTCGGCGATGACGAGCTTCAGGCGGTACTTCGCTCCGCCGACGTCGATGCCCCCCTTTTCCTCGATCTGGGCGACCTTCAACTCGGCGGCGTTCTTGCTCGACGCGCCGAAGACCGAGAGGGGGCCCGTCAGCTCCGCGATGAGGCCCACGTTGATCGCCGGCAGGTCTTCCGTCTTCCCGCATCCCGGGGAGAAGGCCGCGGATGCGGTCAGCAGGGCGAGGGAGACGGTTCGTGGGATATTTGTCTTCATGGAGAACCTCCGAACAGAACATCGGAAGCTTATGCCACTCCGCTCCGGCCAGCGAAAGCGTCTGGCAGCCGGAGCGCGGTCCGTCCCCGACCGATAGTGCAGCGTGGCCCAACGGCCTGAGCCTCTCGTCCTCTCGCTTCTCCGCGGCCTCTGGGCCGTCTGCCGCCTCCATCCCGAATCGGCCGTGCCGGCCTGGGCGGAAGGGGGAGTCTTCTTCAGTGCGACGCGGAGTCCGGAGGAGCTCTCGATCGTCTGCGAGGACGCCGCAGTCCCGGAGGCGGTCAAGGCCGAGAAGGGGTGGGCGCTGCTGAAGCTGGACGGCCCGGTTCCATTTGACGCGATCGGCGTCCTCTCGGCCTTGACCGCCCCGCTCGCCGAGGCCGGCATCCCGGTCTTCGCGATCTCGACGTTCGACACGGACTATCTCCTCGTCAAAGTCGACCGATTCGGAGACGCGGCCGCCGTCCTCAGGAAAGCTGGCATCGAGGTGCGCGGAAAGCCCGAGGGAAACTCTTCTCCGTAAAGGACCTGGCGCCCGTCGCCCGGAGCGGACGCGCCTCCGGTATCCTACGTCTCCCCGTGTCCGGGCGGGCTCTCCGATGAACCACCACGAAAGCCGCCCTCGCCGCCGCCGGAACCTCGAGCTGGTCGAGCCGACGGCCGAGGCGGCGATCCCGTCGGCCGCCGCGCCGCCGCCCGGCCCGGCCGTCCCTCTGCTGAACCGCGAGCTGTCGTGGCTCGAGTTCAACGAGCGCGTCCTCGACGAGGCGCACGACGAGCGCTGGCCGCTCCTCGAGCGGCTGAAGTTCCTCTGCATTTCCGAGACGAACCTCGACGAGTTCTTCATGGTCCGCGTGGCCGGCGTCCTCGACCAGGTCTGGTCCGGAAAGGTCGAGCCGGGCGAGGACGGCCTCACGCCGGCGGAGCAGCTCGCCAGGATCCGCGAGGCGGTCCTCAAGATGGAAGCGCGCCAGTCCCGGTGCCTCCTCTCGGACCTCCTTCCGAAGCTCTCTTCGGCCGGAATCTCGATCCTGACGTGGAGCGACCTCGCCGAGCCGCAGCGCGACGTGGCCCGCGTTTACTTCAGCCGGAATGTCCTCCCGGTCCTCACGCCGCTCGCCGTGGACCCCGGTCACCCCTTCCCGTTTCTCTCGAATCTCTCGATCAACCTCGCCGTCGAGGTCCGGAATCCCGACAGCGGCGAAGAGAAGTTTGCCCGCGTGAAGATCCCGGCGGCGCTTCCCCGTCTCCTCCCGCTCCGGGAGATCCTGGAAGGAAAGAAGAAGGTCCGGCCCGAGAAAGCGGAGTTTCTCCTCCTCGAGTCGCTCGTCCAGGCCAACCTCGCCGAGCTCTTCCCCGGGCTCGAGATCGTCTCGTCACACCTCTTCCGCGTCACCCGGGACGCCGACATCGAGATCCAGGAGGACGAGGCCTCGGACCTCCTCGCGACGATCGAGCAGGAGGTCCGTCGGCGCCGCTTCGGCGCCGTCGTCCGGCTCGAGGTGGCGCCCCGGACGCCGAAACGTGTCCGCAAGCTCCTCGTCAAGCAGCTCGAAATCCTCGAGGGAGACGTCTACGAGGTCGAGGGGCCTCTCGGCGGCGGCGACCTGATGTCGCTCGTGAAAGTCGACCGCCCGGAGATGAAAGACCCCCCGTTCGCGCCCGCCGTTCCTCCCGTCTTCCTCGCGCCCGACGCGACGATCTTCTCGGCGATCCGTGCAGGAGACATCCTTCTCCACCATCCGTACGACTCCTTCGGGCCCGTCGTGGAGATGATCGAGCAGGCCGCCGACGACTCGAAGACTCTCGCCATCAAGATGACGCTCTACCGGGCCGGCTCCGAGTCGCCGATCATCCCCGCCCTCGTCCGCGCCGCCGAGAGCGGGAAGCAGGTGGCTGTTCTCGTGGAGTTGAAGGCACGCTTCGACGAGGAGAACAACATCGTCTGGGCGAAGGCGCTCGAGCAGGCGGGCGTCCACGTCGTCTACGGCGTCGTCGGGCTGAAGACGCACGCCAAGATCGCCCTCGTCGTCCGGAGGGAAAAGGACGAGATCCGCCGGTATGTCCACCTCGGGACGGGCAATTACAACCCGACGACGGCGCGCGTCTACACCGACTTCGGCCTGCTCACCTCGCGGCCGGAGTTCGGCGAGGACGCCACGCGCCTCTTCAACGCCCTGACGGGCCTGGCCGGGAAGACGAGCTACGCGAGGCTCGTCACGGCGCCCAAGGAGATGCACCGGACCGTCCTCGAATGGATCGCGCGGGAGACGGCGCACGCCCGCGCAGGGCGGCCGGCGGGGATCCGCGCGAAGATGAACGCGCTCGTCGACCCGCAGGTCATCGGGGCGCTCTACGAGGCCTCACAGGCCGGCGTTCCGGTCGGCCTCGCCGTGCGCGGAATCTGCTGCCTGAAGCCGGGCGTCCCCGGCCTGTCGGAGACGATCGGCGTCCGCTCCATCGTCGGGCGCTTCCTGGAGCACAGCCGGGCTTTCGTCTTCGAGAACGGCGGTGATCGGCAGGTCTGGCTCTCCTCCGCCGACTGGATGCCGCGCAACTTCTTCCGCAGGGTCGAGATCGCCTTCCCGGTCGTCGATACGGAGCTGGCCGGCCAGGTCGCCACGGCCGTCGACCTGACCCTCGCCGATAACGTCCGGGCCCGGGCCCTCCGCCCCGATGGCACGTACGAGCGCCTCCAGCCGGCGCCGGGCGCCGCGGCCGTCGACACGCAGGCCGCGCTCCTCGAGGACGCCCGCGCGCGGATGCAGCGCGTTACCGAGCTCGTCGCGCGCGGGGGCGTCGAGCCGGGCGACCTACCGGAGAGCGCGTCCTAGCGTCGGGCGGCGTCGGCCAAGGCGTCGAACTCCCGGCGGAAGCCGGCGAGAATCGTCTCCGGGTCGGGGACGAGGCCCGCGTCCGTCGCGACGCCGAGCGAGACGCCGCCCGCATAGCTGAGGATGCTGACCCCGAGGCCGAGGCGGCCCGACTGCGGCACCCAGAACATGAGCTCCCGGACCGGCACGCCGGCCATCGAGATCCGCTGCCGCGGCCCCATGACGTTCGTCATGACGCCCGTTCCGGCCCGCCCGAAGAGGTCGAGGACGAGATGCTCGACCTCGGCGGGAGCCGACCCGATCGCACCGAGGAGCCCCA
>JBLMYG010000450.1:0-4928 GCA_050258155.1 Acidithiobacillales bacterium | reverse complement strand
TGTTCGGAGGCGCCTGAGCGGGGTGAGCCTTCTGCCATTCCGACCAGATCCGGTCGATGTTCGCGTGGTGGAGGAAGAAGAGGGGATCGGTCGGGGAGGCGGCCGTGGCCATGTCGCCGCCCAAGGTGCGGCTCGCCACCGTTCAGCCGGGCAGGCCTTTCGCACGATAGGGGAACGGGGGGGCGGAACGGCGCGGCACTGTTGACGAAGGGACTATATTGAGTGCAGTAACAGGATCCTGGGGGCCGCTGGAACAGGACGACGACGCGCCGGGGGGACACGAGCCGCCCGCTTTCTCCGACCCAGGCGAGGACGGGCTATGGGTCTCTCTCCGGGCACGCGGCTCGGCCCATACGAGATTCTCTCCCCCCTTGGGGCGGGCGGGATGGGAGAAGTCTGGCGGGCGCGGGACACGCGACTGGGGCGGCAGGTCGCCGTCAAGTTGCTTCCGGACGAGGTCTCGCAGGACGCCGGCCGCGTCGCCCGGTTCGAGAGCGAGGCCCGTGCGTTAGCCGCTCTCTCCCACCCGAACATTCTCGCCATTTACGACTTCAGCCGGAGCGACGGCCGCGTCTACGCAGTCACGGAGCTGCTGAGCGGTGAGACCCTCCGGGGGCGGATGTGCGGGGAGCCCCTTGGCTGGCGGAAGGCCACAGAGGTTGCGGCGGCGATCGCGGACGGCCTCGCCTCGGCCCACGGGGCGGGAATCATCCACCGTGACTTGAAGCCCGAGAATGTCTTCCTGACCTCCGACGAGCGGGTGAAGATTCTCGACTTCGGCCTCGCAAAATCCGTCGAGCCGGTCTCGGAGGACGCCGTGACACAGACGTCGCCCTCCGGCGGCGCCCTCTCGACCGAGGGGGAGGTCGTAGGGACCCTTTCGTACATGGCGCCGGAGCAGCTTCGCGGACTGAAGGTCGACGGCCGGAGCGACATCTTCGCGCTCGGCTGCGTCCTCTTCGAGATGCTCTCCGGGAAGCGTCCCTTCGCCGGGCCGACGCCGGCGGACACACTCGCGGCGATTCTGCACGGCGAGCCCCGGCCGCTCGATCCCGCCTCGCCGATTCCGCCGGCGCTCGCAGGGATCGTCTCCCGGTGCCTCGAAAAGCGGATCGAGGACCGGTTCGACACGGCCCACGATCTCGCGATCGCCCTTCGGAGCGTCCACCGGGACCAGCAGCCGCCGGCGACGACCGTGCCGGGCCCGAGGCCGTGGCACAGGGCGTGGTTCGCGGCCGTTGTGATCCCCGCTGCTGCCGCGGCCGTTCTGGTGATCTTCCTCAAATGGCCGCGAGCCGTCTCGGAGAGCACGCCGGCCGGAGGGAGCTGGGGGCCCCCGCGACAGATCACTACGGCGCCGGGGTGGGAGGCGGAGCCGGCCTTCTCTCCCGACGGGACGCTCGTGGCGTACAGCTCCAATGCGTCGGGAAACCCGGAGATCTGGGTCGTCGATCCCGACGGAAGCGAGCCTCTCCGCCTGACCGACGACCGCGCCGAGGACAGGAAGCCGGCCTGGTTCCCGGACGGGCGCGCCATCGCATTCGCTTCGACGCGGAGCGGCAGAACGTCCATCTGGAAGGTCTCGCGGCTCGGCGGAAGCGCGAGCCTTCTCATCGAGAACGGCGACATGCCGGCCATCTCCCCTGATGGCACTCGCATCGCGTTCACGCGCGCCGGTCCCACGGGTCTTCCCCGCGTCTGGGTCGCGCTGGTCGCGGATCCCAGTCGTGCCGAGCGCCTGACGGGTGACGAGGACGGCGAGTGGGACCACCTGGATCCCGCGTGGTCTCCCGACGGAATGCTCCTCTGCTATTCGGCCTTCCGTGACATGTGGCTCGTCCCGGCCGGAGGCGGAAAGGCGTGGAGGCTGACAAGTGACCACAAACACGACAGGTACCCCGTCTTCACCCCTGACGGAAGGTCCGTCTTCTTCAGCTCCTTCCGGGCCGAACCCCCGTCGATCTGGCGGGTTTCCCTGCACGGCGGAGCCCCCGAGCGGATCCTGCCGGGGCCGGCAGTGGCCAATCATCCGTCGCTTTCGCGCGACGGGCGCCGGCTCGCCTTCGCGACCCTCACCGTCAACCGTGACGTGGTCGTGGCCGACCGGAAGACGGAAACCGTGAGCCGCATCGCCAGCAGCCGGACCGACGAGACGCCGGCCATCGCTCCGGACGGGAGCGCCGTCGTGTTCTGCACAGACAAGCTCGGGACTTACGATCTCTGGCTCGCATCGCTCGAGGCAGGGCTCACCGGGAAGAGGCCCGCACGGCGCCTCACGAGCCTCAATCCCGGCCCCGCCACCCCCGTCTTCTCCCCCGACGGAAGATGGATCGCCTTCTTCCGGACGTTCAAGGGACACCGTGACATTTGGGCCGTGCCCGTGAGCGGTGGAGCCCCGATACCCCTCATCGAGGGGACCAGAGACAACGTTCACCCAGCCTACTCACCCGACGGGACACGGCTGGCCTTCGTCTCCAACCGCACGGGTCACGAGAATCTCTGGATCGTTCCGATTCGGGACGGCCTCCCCGCCGGCGAGCCCTGGCGACTCACGGAGGGGAACGCGACGGACACGTTCCCGGTCTGGTCGCCGGACGGAGTACGAATCGCCTTCATCCGGGCCGAGGAAGTCTGGGTGGTCGAGGTGCGGCCCGGCGCCGCGCCTCGACGGGTCACGGCCGGCGCCGAGGCCCATCACCTCGCTTGGGAGCCCGGGGGAACCAGCATTGTCGCGAGCGGCCTATTCGGGACATCGACGCTGCATCTGCGGCGGGCTGACGTCCCTTCCGGGGCCACGGAGGTCCTGAAGCCGCAGCTCGTCCTGGGCGACCGGGACGCGCCCGGCTACGTCAGCCTGACCCGCGACGGCCGGTTCCTGGCGGCGGACGTGACGGAGATGAAAGGAAACATCTGGATCACAACGGCGTCCCGCGACGGGCGGTGACGGGGCGCCGCCGGTCTTCCGCCCGGTGCATTATCCGAAAAGGAGCTTCCGATGGCGAAAGTGAAAGCGAAGCCTGAGCAGATAATCAGCGCTCTTGCTGAGGTTCCGAATCTGCTGGCGAATGCAATTGTCTGGGTTTCGAAGCAGAAGAAGCCGATCACAATCGAACTGCCATACAAGCCAACGGCGTATCCAGGGCCGACACCGCCCGGCCCCGGACCATTCTGCGCTATTTGTGGCGTGCCAATGCCGGTTGGCCCCTGCCCACTTGAGGTTCTCCGTGGAATCGTGAGAATCATGCCCAAAAAACTGATGAGCCCTCCGAGCTCTCTGAAGAAAGTGGGCAATCTCGCGGACCTAGGGCCGACTGTAAGGCGACGTTATCAATCCAAGACACCGGTCCCGGCCTGAGACAAGAAAACGGTTGGCTGTGCCCGTCGGTGAAGTAACTGACTTCGCAGAGCTTCTCGACCCCGGCGTCCGGGCGGTCGAGCTGATGCTGACGACGGGGTGCAACCTGCGGTGCGCTTACTGCTACCAGCGGCGCGGTGTGGTCCGGACGATGGAGCCCGCTGTGCTAGACGCGGCGATCCGACACCTCGTAACCTCCCGTCTGGGCGAGCCCAAGCTGGTCCTGTATGGCGGCGAGCCCCTTCTGGCCGCGGATCTGGTTCGGCGCGCGCTCGATAAGGCCCGGACGTTGGCGCCGGCCTGGATGAAACCCGAGCTGGAGATCTTGACCAACGGCATCCGGCTCGACGAGGAGATGACCCGTTTCCTCGTCGGCCGAAACGTCTTCATAACGGTCTCCTTCGACGGCATCGCACCCGCGCAGGACGAGAGGTCCCCGGGAAGCTTCGACATGCTCGACCGCCTCCTCGTCCGGCTCAAACGGGATCACCCGAAGCACTTCCGGAGGCGCGTGGCGGTGAAGGCGACTCTGACCTCGCGCAACGTGCCTTTCCTTGCCGCCTCTTTTCGCTACTTCCTCTCACGCGGCCTCCGCGACGTCGAGCTCGTGCCGGTGCTGCCGGACGAACCCGGCTGGAACCGCCGATCGTCGCTGGATCTGGACCGCCAGCTCGGCGACGTCGTCAAGGTCTCCTTCGAGGAGTTCCGCCGCTCGGGCGAGATCCCGTTTCGCCCCTTCCGGCGCGGGAGCACCGACGCGACGATGGGCGGTGCCCCGGCCTGTTCCTGCGGCAGCCGGGGCCTCCTGTCCGTCGACGTCGATGGCGCTCTTGCGCCCTGCGCCGCCTTTGCTCGGTCGACGCTGGGGCCGCAGCCAAAGGCGATTCGTCACGTCATGAAGTCGCTTGGAGGCCTCCGCGTGACGGACCGGAATCTTCTCGAGGCTCTCGTCAGGCGCGAGAAGCGCGCGAGGCGGCTTTCCTTTCTTGCCGGCAAGGAAAAACGGCAGGGCCCGCAAGGCCCGTGCGCCCGCTGCCCGGTCCTCCCTTCGTGCTTCGTCTGTCCGATCGCCGTGGCTTACGGTGGAGGCCGTGTCCCGGCCTTCCACTGCGACGTGAACCGCCTTTTCGCGAGGCATAGAGACGTCTTCCGGCGGATGATTGCCTGACTGCCGTACGGAGGCGCGCCCCCGGCTCGAAGGCGCGAGGAGAGCCGACGAGATCACCGCGGAGACTGGATGCTGCCGCGTATGTGCCGCTCTGACCTCGGAGCGTCCGGGTCGGATTCCCCCGGTTTCCGGAGCGGTGGATGCGGGGGTTTGTTCGACGTGTTGCGCGGAGAGCGGGACTCTCGATCGACGAGCGTCCCGAATGTGTGTGGCTTCTCTTTCACTGGTAGGAATACGCGAGATTCGAGATGCTGAGAAGATCAGCCACCTTGACGGCGAACAGGGGCTTCGGCTTCAGGGTGTCGCCTTTGTTCGGAGGCGCCTGAGCGGGGTGAGCCTTCTGCCATTCCGACCAGATCCGGTCGATGTTCGCGTGGTGGAGGAAGAAGAGGGGATCGGTCGGGG
>JBLMYG010000449.1:0-11348 GCA_050258155.1 Acidithiobacillales bacterium | reverse complement strand
GCGCTCAGCTTCGCCATGGACTTTCACCTCGCACACCCCGACCGCTCGCCCGGCCGGGAGGGCCTCGCGCGGAACCTGGGGCTGATCCTGGCCGGGGCCGCAGGGCCGGGCCTCCGGGGAGGCCGCCGATGAGAGGTTCCTTCCGTTTCGCGAGATCCGTTCTGCCCCTCGTCCTCCTCGCCCTCTTCGGCTGCTCCCGCGGGGCGGGCGGATCGGGAAGCGGAGCGAAGCCGGCCGTGGCCGTCGAGGCGTCCCCTGTCGTCTCCGGGGAGCTGAAGGAGGTGATCGAGGTCGTCGGCACGCTCGCGCCGAAGTTCCAGGCCGAGGTGAAGACCGAGTACAGCGGAATCGTGACCGACGTCCTCGTCACGGAGTGGGTCCGGGTGTCGAAGGGGACCCTCCTCCTCCGTTTCGACGCGCGCGAAGCGGGGGCCGCTGCCGAGGCGGCCCGGGCCACCCTCCTCGCCGCGGAGGTCGGGCTGAACCGCGCCCGGCGGGAGATGGACCGGACGGTGAAGCTGAAGGAGGCCGGCCTCGCCACCCCCCAGAACCTCGACGAGGCGAAGACCGCCATGGAGGCCGCCGAAGCGCAGCTCGCCGCGGCGAAGGCGCAGAAGGAGATCGCCGAGACGAAGCTGGCCAAGACCGTCATCCGCTCGCCGCTCGACGGCGTCGTCGCGAGCCGGACCGTCAACCCGGGGGACTACATCGAGAACATGGGGTCGCCGAAGCCGATGTTCCGGATCGTCGACAACCGCCGGCTCGAACTGACGGTGACGGTCCCCTCCTCGAGGATCTCGGCCGTCCGGCTCGGCCAGCCGCTTTCCTTCTCGACGGACGCCGTACCGGGCCGGACCTTCATCGGGAAGGTCAGCTTCGTCAATCCTGCCGCGGACGAGGCGAGCCGGACCGTCAAGGTCGTCGCGGCCGTCGAGAACCGGGACGAAACGCTCAAGTCGGGCCTCTTCGCGAAGGGGGAGATCGTGACCGGCCAGAGGCAGAACGTCCTCCGGGTGCCTCGGAGCGCCTTCGTGACGTGGGACCTCGCCGCCCGCTCGGCCGTCGTCTTCGTGGTTCAGGGGGACAAGGCGGTCCGCCGGACGGTCGCGACGGGCGCCGCCGCGGGCGACGACGTCGAGGTGACGAAGGGGCTCTCGGCCGGGGAGCAGGTCGTCACACGGGGGGCCTTCAACCTCTCGGAGGGCGACCGGGTGGCCGTCTCGGCGCCGAAGAAGGCCTGAGCCGATGTTCCTCTCGAACCTCTCCATCAAGAGGCCGGTCTTCGCGACGGTCCTCATCCTCGCCCTGCTGACGCTCGGCCTCTTCTCGTACCGGCGGCTCGCCATCGAGCTGATGCCGGACGTGGAGCTTCCGATCCTGACGATCACGACGGAGTTCCCCGGCGCCTCGCCTGAGTCCGTCGAGCGCGAGGTGACGAAGAAGATCGAGGAGGCCGTCAACCCGATCTCGGGCGTCCGCCACGTCTACTCGACCTCGCGCGAGAGCCTCTCGTCGGTCATGGTCGAGTTCCAGCTCCAGGTCCGGATCAACGAGGCCTCGCAGGAGGTCCGGGCCAAGATCAACGCCATCCGGCGCGAGCTCCCCGAGCAGATCAAGGAGCCGGTGATCCAGAAGATGGACTTCGGCGCGATGCCGGTCGTCGCGCTGGCGGTCCGCTCCGGCACGCTGACGCCCCGGGACCTGACGACCCTGGTGGACCGGAGGGTGAAGCGGCGCCTGGAGAACATCCCGGGCGTCGGGAAGGTGCGCCTGGTCGGGGCTTCGCGCAGGGAGGTGAACGTCCTCGTCGACCCGCTGCGGATCCAGGCGATGGGGATGGGGGTGGACGAGGTCGTCCGGGGCCTTTCCGGCGAGAACGTCAACACGCCGCTCGGCCGGCTGAACCGGCAGGGGAGCGAGATCCCGCTCCGCATCGCCGGCAAGCCGGCCCTCGTGTCGGGGTTCGCGTCGATGGTCATCGGCCGGCGCGGCGACCACGCGGTGACCCTCGGCGAGGTGGCGACGGTGGTCGACGGGATCGAGGAGCAGCGCTCCCTCGCTCTCGTCAGCGGCGTCCCGGCCGTCGCCCTCGAGGTGCTCAAGCAGTCGAAGTCGAACACGGTCGGCGTCGTCGACGCCGTCAAGCGCGAGATCGAGCGGCTGGGGCCGGAGCTTCCTCCCGGGACCCGCATTGACCTCGTCCGCGACGCGTCGGTGATGATTGTGGAGTCGGTCTCCGACGTTCAGACGACCCTCGTCGTGGGAGGGCTCCTGACGATCCTGATCGTCTTCTGCTTCCTCAACTCGTGGCGCTCGACGGTCATCACGGGGCTGACGCTCCCCATCTCGGTCATCTCGTCGTTCATCGTCATGTACTTCCTCGGGATGACGCTGAACGTCATGACCCTGATGGCGCTGTCGCTCGCCATCGGGCTCCTGATCGACGATGCCATCGTCGTCCGGGAGAACATCGTCCGGCACCTGGAGCACGGTGAGGACCACATGGCGGCGGCGAGGAACGGGACGGCCGAGATCGGCCTTGCGGTCCTCGCGACGTCGCTTTCCATCATGGCGGTCTTCGTCCCGGTCGCCTTCATGAAGGGGATCGTGGGACGCTTCTTCTTCCAGTTCGGCATCACGGTCGCCTTCGCCGTCCTCGTCTCCCTCTTCGTCTCCTTCACCCTCGATCCGATGCTCTCGTCCCGGTGGTTCGACCCCGACGTCGAACGGAAGGGGAAGCGGCACGCGGTGGCCCGGGTCCTCGACCGGTTCAACGGCTGGTTCGACGTCACAGCGGACCGGTACAAGGCGCTCGTCGGCTGGGCGCTCGACCACCGCCGGCTGGTCCTCTCCGTCGCCGCAGCCGCTTTCGGCGCAGGCCTGGGCCTGTTCGCCCTCCTCGAGGCGGAGTTTTTCCCGGCCTTCGACAGGGGGGAGTTCATGGTCCGGTTCAAGACGGCCCCCGACGCCTCGATCGAGGAGACGAAGGGGCGCCTTCGGGTGGTGCTCGGCGAGCTCGGATCGCTCCCGGAGATCGAGCGGACCTACGCGACGATCGCTGCGGGCGACTCGGACACCGTCCGTAACGCCGCGATCTACGTGAAGCTCCGCGACGCGTCGGAGCGGCGTCGCAACCAGTACAGCCTCATGCGCGACGTCCGGTCGCGGCTCGAGGCGATCCCGGGACTGATCCCCTCGGTGGAGGAGGACCCTGACAACTTCCAGAAGCCGTTCGTCATCCTCGTCCGCGGCGAGGAGATTCCGAAGCTGAAGGAGTACGCCGCGACCCTGAAGCGAGCGCTCTTCGGAGTCGGCGGGATCGTCGACCTCGAGGCGACCCTCGAGCAGGATCTCCCCGAATACCGCCTCGCCGTCGACCGGCAGCGCGCGCGCGACGCGGGCCTCGGTACCGATGACGTCGTCTCCACCGTCGGCGCGCTCGTGGGAGGCCAGATCGTGTCGACGTACGAGGACGAGATGGGCGAGGCGGTGAACGTCAGGGTTCGCCTCCCCGAGGCGCTCCGGCAGGACGACCGCCAGGTCGGCGAGCTCCGGATCTCCGTGGAGGGAACCGGGGGAACGGCCCTCGTCCCGATCGCGGACCTCGTGAAGGTGGAGCGGACGGCCTCGCCCTCCGAGATCAGCCGGCAGGATCTCTCGCGACAGGTCGTCCTCTCGGCCAACCTCGACCGGCTGCCTCTCGGGACGGCGGCCGAGGCGGCCCTGCGTGAGGCGGCAAAGATCCCGATGTCGCCCGGCTACCGGGTGGCGATGTCGGGCGACACGGAGATCATGGCGGAGTCGTTCGGCTACCTCGCCGAGGCGCTCGTCCTGGCCGTCGTCTTCGTCTACCTGATCCTCGCGGCGCAGTTCGAGTCGTTCATCGATCCCCTCGCCATCATGCTGTCCCTCCCGCTCTCGATCGTCGGAATGGCCGGGATGCTCGTCCTGACGCGCGACACGGTGAGCATCATGTCGCTCATCGGCCTGATCCTCCTGATGGGGCTCGTCACGAAGAACGCCATCCTCCTCGTCGACTACACGAAGGTCCTGAGGCGGCGGGGGATGGACCGCAGGACGGCGCTCGTCACGGCCGGGCGGACGAGGCTCCGCCCGATCCTGATGACGACCCTGGCGATGATCTTCGGAATGCTCCCGCTCGCCCTGGCCATCGGCCAGGGGGCGGAGATGCGGGCCCCCATGGCCCGGGCCGTCATCGGCGGGCTCGTGACGTCGACGCTCCTGACGCTGATCGTCGTCCCCGTCGTTTACACGCTCCTCGACGACCTTTCCGCATGGCTCCGCCGGCGCTGGGCGAGGGCGAACGCGGTCGCGGCCGACGAGGCGACCCGGCAGACGGGAATCTCCCCGGCCGCGCGGTCGGCCCTCCTTCTCGCTCTGCTCCTGCCGTCCCTGGCGGGGCGTGCCGAGGCGCCCGCCGTGCCGATCACGCTCGAGGAGGCCGTTCGCCTCGTCCAGGACAGGAACCGCGACGTCCAGAAGGCCCGCTCCTACCAGGACTGGGTCCGCGGCAAGTACATCGAGGAGCGAGCGGGCGCCCTGCCGAAGCTCGAGCTCCTCGGCGGCGGGATCCGCTCGTGGGACGAGAGCTACCGTGTGATCTTCGGCGACTTCTACCCTCCGGCCCAGAGCCTCGCCACCACCGACGTCAACCTGACGCAGGCCCTCTTCACATGGGGACAGGTCGCGGCGGCCGTCCGTGCGGCGAAGGGGGGAATGGCCGCCGCCGACGACCAGCTCGACTCGACCCGGCAGGCGGCCGTCCGGGACGTCACGGCGGCGTTCTACGACGTCCTCCTCGCCCGCAGGATCGAGGGGATCGCCCGGGAGAACCTCGACCAGCGCGAGAGGCACCTCGGCGAGGCGAGAAACAGGCAGCGGCTCGGGACGGCGACGGACTACGATGTCCTGGCGGCCGAGGTCGCCGTGGAGAACGCGCGGCCCGCCGTCATCAGGTCCGTCAATCTGGTCCTCTCGGCGCGGGAGAGGCTTCGTTACGTCCTCGCCGACGAGCGCCCCGGCCTCGACGCCGCCGGGACCCTCGAGACCGAGGTGACCGATCCGCCACCGTACGAGGAGGCCCTCCGGACGGCGGTCGGGCGTCGGCCCGACCTGATGGCCCTCCGGCATCGCGTCGGCGTCTACGGGGAGTTCGTGAAGATCCAGAGCGCGGAGAACAAGCCGCGTCTCGATCTCCGGGCCGGCGCGGGGTGGAAGTGGCTCGACGCGGACGGCCTCTCCGGAAGCGGGAAGACGTGGAACGCCGGCCTCTACCTGTCGTTCCCTTTCTTCGACGGCCTCGCGACGAAGGGGAAGGTCATCGAGGCGAAAAGCGACCTCAGGTCCGGTGAGATCGATCTCGCCAAGGCCGAGGACGGCGTCCGCCTCGAGGTGCGGAATGCCGTCGATGCCGTCCGCGAGAGTGCCCTCATCGTCCGGGCCCTCTCCGGCACGGTGGCACAGGCACGGAAGCTCCTCCAGATGGCCGAGAAGGGATTCGAGTTCGGCGTGAAGACCCGGCTCGAGGTGGACGACGCCCAGCTCGCCGTGGTGCAGGCGGAAGGAAATCTCGCCATGGCCACGCGCGACCACCTCGTGGCCTGGGTCACGCTCCGGCACGTCCAGGGGCTCCTGTAAGGTCGGGGGCCCGCGGTGCGGATCGCCTCTAGAATCCGCGCATGGTCGGGTCGAGGTCTCCGTTCGTCCTCCGCGCCGCCGAGATCGCCCTTCTCTCGGCCTTCACGCTCCGTGCGGCCGAGCCAGCGCGGACCCTTTGGCCCCGGGCCGTCCGGACGAACGAGGCGACATTCACCCTCTATCAGCCGCAGGTGGACCGGTGGGCCGGCGACCTCTTCGAGGGACGTGCAGCGGTGGCCGTTGTGCGGAAGGGGGAGAAGGAGCCGACGTACGGGGTCGTCTGGATTCGGGCCCGGACGAGTCTGGGCGACCTCCCGGGACAGGTGACGCTGGAGGAACTCGTTTTCACGAAGGCGAGCTTTCCCTGGGAGAGCGACGGTGAGGCAGCGATCCTCGAGGCGATCCTGCATGAGGCAGGGACGACGGCCACGCTCCCTCTCGCGAGCCTGAACGCGAGCCCCGCCGTGGAGCTCGCCTCGAGAAGAGCGGCCGCGCCTTCGCCCCCCGCGCCCGAGCCGCGCGTGATCCATGCCCGGGGCCCGGCGGTTCTCGTCCTCGTCGACGGCCCTTACGACATTCGGCCGGTTCCGGGAACGACCGTCCTTCGCGTCGTCAACACGCGCGCGCTTCTCCTGCAGGATTCCGGGAGCAGCCGCTTCTACCTTCCGATCGGACGCGTCTGGCTCGTGGCGCCGTCCCCGAACGGAAAATGGACGATCGCGAAGAGGCTTCCGCAGGGGCTCGAATCGGTCCGAAAGGCGGCCGCCTCCGAGCCGGGAGTGGAGCTCTTCGAGAGGCCGGCGGAGAACGTCGCGGCGCTCCTCAGAGCTGGAAAGGCTCCGGCGGTCATCGTCTCGACCACGCCCGCCGTCCTCGCCTCGAAGGCCCCGCGGCCCGAAAAGGCGCGGCCCGCGGCCGTGATGCGGGCCGGACGGCCAGCGGGCCTCTATGCGGGACCCGACGGGAACGTCTACCGTCCCCGTCCCGCCGGCGGCTGGGACAAGACGAACGGCCGCGACTGGTATCCCGTGCAGGAACGCACGCCCGGTCGCGGGTCTTCGGCCCGCGGTCTCATCGGGCGGCTCGACGCCGAGCGACGGGCCCGGACGGCCGGAATGGCGGGAGACCCGTCAGGCTCGCATCGGCCATCGTGAGATCGGATCGGGGCTGACCTTTTTCCCGCTTGGCCTCAGAATAGGGGGAGAGAAGCCTCGTGCAGACCGAGACCCGGAAAGAGACGGACCGGTTCAATGCCGATCGGATCAGGAAGTCGGTGGGGATCGAGGACTTCGTGCAGATCCTGGAGGAACTCGGTGCGACCGTCGACCGGGCGGCCCGCCACTCCACCTGCCCCGTTCACAAGGGGACGGGCCGCGACGCGGTCCAATTCGAAGAGCGCGATGGCCTGGTCCACTACCGCTGCGTCACCGGCTGCGGCGGGCAGGGAGGCGACGTCCTGACGCTCGTCCAGCGCTCCCTCGGTGTCACGCTTCCGCTCGCTGCGACCTGGCTGAAGGACACCTGCGGCATCCCGAAGGATCGGCGGAGGAGGGACCGCCGGGGGGGCGGGGCACCGGTCTCGGGCGAGATGCCGGCCGTGAGCGAGCCCGTGCAGGCTGCCGCCGCGCCCGCTTCGCTCCCGCGGAGCCCGTCCCTCGAGTGGGAGCACGGCCTCGCCGAATGGCGTTCCGCCTTCGAGCGTCGCCCCGTCACGACCGGCATCCGCTCCGTCGACGAGCTTCTGGGCGGCGGCCTTCGGGAGCGGAGGATTACCGTGGTGGCCGGCGCCCCCGGCTCGGGGCGGACCTCGTTCGCCCTTCGGATCGCGCACGCGGCCGCGGCAGGTGGCTGCCCCGTTCTCTACGTCTCGTACGAATGCGAGGACGTGGAGATCCGGGCGCGGCTCGTCGCGGCCGTGGTGAAAACGCCCTTCGGCCAGATGCTGGCGCCGGAGGGGCTCCTCCAGGTCGAGCGCGAACAGATCGCTTCTGCGTGGAAGCGTTACGCCGACGGGGGGCCGGGGTCAAGGATGCTGATCACGGTGCCGGGTGCGCACGACATCGGCGAGCCGGGGCTGCCCGTCGGCTCGATGGCGTGGCTCCGCGCCGAGGCCGAGCGTCGGGGCCGCGAGTTCGGACGCCCCCCCCTCGTCGTCGTGGACGATCTGAAGGCAGCCATGGCCTTCTCGGACGAGGTGGACCCGTTCCCCTCCGGGCGGGAATTCGCCGCCACGAGAACCAGTCTCGCGATCCGTCTCGTGGCACGGAGGGCCGGGAGCCCCGTCCTGGTGGTGGCGTCCCTCGTGCCGAACGCTTCCCTCGGACTTCACGATGCGTGGCGGCTCCCGCAGCTCCCGGACGTCGAGAGCGCCGGAGGGCTCGGCGGGAACGCGGACGCCGTCCTCGTCCTCTGGCCGGACGGCGAGGACTGGGAGACGTTCGAGGGAAAGGGGATCGCCCGCGACACCTCCTCGCGGCGCCCGGTCGTCGTCCGGGCCGTGAAAGGGAGGCAGAACGGCCCCGGCGTCGCCCGGCTCTTCTGGTATCCGGTCGTCGGGACGTTCGAGGACGCGGCTCGAGTCCCGGCGCGAGTCTGAGAGGAAGGTCTGTCGGGGCGCCGTCCGGTATCATCCCCGTGGCGATGAGTCCCGCCGCCCCGGTCCCCGGCCGACAACCGGTCGCCCGCATCACCTCCCGCGCCCACTTCAGCGCATCCCACCGCCTCCACAACGACGCGCGGGACGATTCGTGGAATCGCTCGGTGTTCGGAAAGTGCGACAACCCGCATGGCCACGGGCACACCTACGAGCTCGAGGTGACCGTCGAAGGTGCCGTCGACCCCGAGACGGGGTGGGTGCTCGACTTCGCCGACCTGAAGCGGATCGTGGCCGAGAAGGTCATCCGGAAATGCGACCTCAGGAACCTGAACACCGAGGTGCCGTTCCTCGCCGGCGTCAATCCGACGGCGGAAAACATCGCCGTGAGAGTCTGGGGCGAGCTGGCGAAGGAGTTCGTTCCCGGCCGCCTCGTCCGGATCGTTCTCCACGAGACGGAGCGGAACAAGGTCGTCTACACGGGTCCTGAATCAGGGGAACCCGACCGCCCGGGCCCTCCGCGCTCGTCACGAAGAACCGATCGGTGACGTCGTGAGGGCGCTGATCTCCAACGACGACGGCGTGCACAGCCCGGGGCTCGAGGCCCTCGTCGCGGCCGCCAGAGCCGAAGGGCTCGAGGCTTATGTCGTTGCTCCCGACCGGGAGCAGAGCGCCTCCTCGCACGCGCTGACGATGCACAGGCCTCTCCGTGTCCACGCCGTCGGCGAGGGGACCTGGTCGGTCGACGGGACCCCGACGGACTGCGTGAACCTCGCCCTCTGCAGCATCCTGAAGGCGACCCCCCCCGACCTCGTCCTCGCAGGGATCAACGCCGGCCCGAACCTCGGCGACGACGTGACCTACTCCGGGACCGTCGCCTGCGCGTTCGAGGGAACCCTCCTCGGCGTTCCGTCCCTCGCCTTCTCGCTCGACACCTGGCAAGAGCCGGGCCGGGACGATCCCGATTTCGCCACGGCCCGCGAGGCCGCCCGGGCCATCATCGGCCTCGCCCTGAAGGCCCCCCCTTCGGGCGACACGCTCTGGAACGTCAACATCCCGCACGGACCTCTCAAGGGCTATCGCGTCACGCGGATGGGAAGGCGTCGGTACGGCGAGAACATCGTCGAAAAGATCGATCCGCGGGGCCGCCCCTACTTCTGGATCGGAGGAGTGCACGTCGACACTCACGCGGACGGCACGGACCTGACGGCCGTCGCGGACGGCTTCGTTTCGGTCACGCCGCTTCATCTCGACCTGACCGACTACCACGCCCTCGGGGAGCTGGAGAAGCTGGCGCGGCGGCTGCCGGTGCCGGCGCCGTCACGATAGAATTTCCGGCGTGACAGCAGCGGAGCCCGGGACGCGGCGCGCCGCGGGAGACGGGGCGTTCGCGCGGCGCGCGCTCGTGGCGCGGCTCCTCCGCGCCGGCCTCGTGAGCGATCCCCGCGTCGCCCGGGCCCTCGAGACGGTTCCGCGCCATCTCTTCGTTCCCGAGGCGTTCGCGAGCGAGGCGTACGGCGACCACGCCCTCCCGATCGGCCACGGACAGACGATCACTCAGGCGGCGAACGTGGCCCGCTCGGTGGAGCTCCTGGCACTCGCCCCCGGCGCCACGGCCCTCGAGGTCGGGACGGGCTCGGGATATCAGACGGCGGTCCTCGCCCACCTGTGCCGGCACGTCTTCTCTCTCGAACGGATCGCCCTCCTCGCGGCCGAGGCGCGGGAGCGCCTCCGGTCGCTCGGCGTCCGGAACGTCTCCATCAAGGTCTTCGATGGCTCGTACGGGTGGAGCGATCACGCGCCGTACGACGGCATCGTCGTCGCTGCGGCCGCGCCACAGGTCCCCGAGCCGCTCGTGGCGCAGCTCAAGCCGGCGGGGAGGCTCGTCGTCCCCGTCGGGACCTCCACGCGCCAGCGGCTGCTCGTCGTCCGCCGCCTGCCGAGCGGACGGACGCGGACAGAGGACGCCGGCGAGGTGGCGTTCGTGCCCCTCGTGGGGCGCTTCGGGTTTCCGGCGGAGGCGGGGACAAGGGGGAGGGCGGGTGCCGGCTGAGAAGGACGACGCCGGCTGGGAGATCGTCCGCCGCCGCTACATCGTGAAGGGGCGGGTGCAGGGGGTCGGCTACCGGGCGTTCGCCGCGCGGGTCGCGCGGACGCTGCGCCTCTCGGGGGGCGCGAGCAACCTCGAGGATGGGCGCGTCGAAATCGTGGCCGAGGGGCCCGCACACGCTCTCGAGCGCTTCGAATCCGCTCTCTCCGAGGGCCCCCGGCTGGCCCGGGTGGACGATCTCAGCGTGGAAGCGCAGGCTCAGGGCGCCGCGGCCACCGCGTACTACGACGTGGAGTTCTGAGGGGAGCGGCCTGGGGTGGCGACGGGCGACCGGCCCCGCGTTCTGGTCGTGGACGACGACGAGGACATACAAACCATCGTCCGGACGCTTCTCGAGCACGCCGGATACGAGGTGTCGGCCGTCTCCGGGGGGCGCGAGGCGCTCGAACGGATCGCGGTTTCCCTCCCGGACCTCGTTCTCCTCGACGTCGGGATGCCCGAGATGTCGGGGTGGCAGGTCTGCACCGCTCTCCGGAGCCGGCCGGCGACCGCCGCCCTCCCCATCGTCATGCTGACCGTTCGCTCCGAGATCCGCGACCTGATCACGAGCCTGCAGGTCGGGGCGGACGACTACGTCACGAAGCCGTTCAGCCGGCGGAGGCTGCTCGATGCCCTCGAGACGCTCCTCGGCCCGGGGCCCCGGGGGCGCCGCGGGGAGAGGACGCGTCTGGCGATGGAGGGGCGCGCGCACAATCTGCTTTTCGACTCGGTGACGTCCCTTCCGACGATTCCCGTTCTCGTCGACGCGCTCCGGGAGTGGCTCCTCGTGGACCAGGAGGTGGGCGTTCTCGTCGTCGATGTCGAGGCCCTTTCACAGATCGAGGACTTCTACGGCTGGGAGTCGTTCGACGACCTCCTCCGCCTGGTGGCGCGGACCCTTCGCGAATCGCTCGGAACGACCCTCGCGCCCGACGACCTGATCGCCGTCGACCGGCCTTCCGGCTCCCTCTTCAGCGTCTTCGTCTCGCTCCCCGCCGGGCTCGGGAG